>CBFIGT010000104.1:0-8170 GCA_965662175.1 Arcobacter sp.
ACAAAATATTGCTTATATGGTAGGACTTGCTTTTGGTATTGCAGCATCAGCTAACTTCCCAATTTTATTCCTTTCAATTTACTGGAGAGGATTAACAACAAGAGGTGCATTTATTGGTGGATTTATTGGTCTTATAACTGCTGTTACACTTGTAATCGTAGGTCCAATTGTATGGGTACAAATTTTAGGAAATGCTGAAGCATTATTCCCTTATAAACACCCTGCACTATTCTCTGTAACAATTGCATTTGTTGCAATTTGGTTCTTCTCTAAAACAGATGGAAGCCAAAGAGGGAAAAATGAAAAAGAGATGTTTAGAGCACAAAATATTAGAGCTAATACAGGTATTGGTTCAGCAGGTGCAGTTGAACACTAAGAAAAAACATCAAAGGGGAGCTTCCTCTTTGATAAATTAATAATTTATTAAACTTTATATTTAATTTCAGTTTTTTATTAATTTTTCTATGTTAATCTTTTTAAAATTTATTAAAAAGATTAACAATGACAATTCTAGAACAAAGCAACTTCATAAAATCTATTCATCCATTTGAAAATCTTACAAAAGTACAATTAGAAGAGTTCTCAAACGCTTTAGATATTGTATATATAAAAAAAGATGAAATAATACAAAAACAAGGAAGTGAACCTGAATATTTATATTTTATTATAAAAGGTTTGGTTCAAGAAAAAGTTAATGATGAAGTTTTATCTATACATTCAAAAGGTGAGTTTTTTGATACTATTTCACTAATTGAAAACTATTCAAAACACTCTTTTATAGCTGCTCAAGAGAGTATTTGTTATGTTCTTCCAAGAAAAATATTTATTAAAACTCTACATGAAAATCAAAATCTAGAGAGTTTCTTTTTTCAATCAATTTCACAAAAGTTAAATGCCAATATCAATAATGAAAAAAATAAAGAGTTAGCAAACTTAATGGTAGCAAAAGTAAAAGATGCAAGGGTTCATAGAGCTGTTATTCTTCCATATAATACAACTATTTTTGAAGCTGTTAAAACAATAAAAAAAGAGAAAGTTCCAACTTTACTATTGGAAGATGAAAATGGTGAAATATTTATTGTAACAGACTCTGATTTTAGAGAGAAAGTGATTTTAAATAGAATGGATTTTGATGATATTGTTGGTAAAATTTCAAACTCTGGATTAATATATGTAAATGAGAATGATTTTTTATTTAATGCACAACTTTTAATGACAAAACATGGTCTAAAAAGAATGGTTGTGAAAAGTGATGAGGGAAATATTGTTGGAATTATTGACCAAATCTCTTTATCTTCATTTTTTGCAACCCACACATTTTCTGTATCAAATGAGATAGATAAAGCTGAAACAATTGAGGAGTTAAAAGAGGCTTGTCAATCTTTTATTAAAATAATTAAATCACTTAATGCAAAGGGTGTTAAGATAGATTTTATCTCAAAATTAATTAATCAACTAAATAGAAAAGTAATGCATAAACTATTTAAAAAATTAGCTCCTAAAGGATTAGTAAATAAATCTTGTTTAGTTGTAATGGGAAGCGAGGGAAGAGGAGAACAGGTCTTAAAAACTGATCAAGATAATGCTTTGATTATTGCTGATGATTGTGAAGTTAGTGATGAGGAGATTGCAAAATTCACTACTTTATATACTGAAACATTGGTTGATTTTGGTTTTCCTAGATGTGATGGAAATATTATGGTTTCAAATCCATATTGGTGTAGAAGATATTCTAATTTTAAAACACAAGTTTATGAATGGGTTACAAAACCAAGTGGCGATAACTTTATGAACTTGGCAATTTTTTATGATGCTGTTTGTGTTTCTGGAAAAAGAGAGTTGATAATGGATTTAAAGGAGTACTTATTTAAAATAGGTTCAACATCACAAAGTTTTTATATGCATTTTGCAAAAATCATAATGGATTTTAATGTACCTTTAGGTTTCTTTGATGGCTTTGTTTTTGACTCAAAAGATAAAGAGCATAAAAATGAGATTGATATAAAAAAAGGTGGGATTTTTATCCTTGTTCAAAGTATTAGAACACTAAGTTTAGAGCATAAATTAATGAGAACAAATACACTAAAAAGAATACAAGAGTTAAAAGAGATTGGGGAGTTTGATAAAGAGTTTGCTTCAGAGCTAAGTGAAGCTTTTAATTTCTTATCAACTATTAAACTAAAATCTAATCTTGAAAAACTAGATTCAGGGAAAAAAATAGATAATTATATTAATCCTGATAATTTAAATACAATGGAAAAAGACCTCTTAAAAGAGAGTTTTAAAATTGTTAATAAATTAAAGAAAAAATTAGAACACCATTATAAGTTAAATTATGTTTAGTAGTATAAAAAATTATTTCAATAAAAAGAATTTAAAAGATTCTAAATATGAGTATTTATTTGAAAAAAATAGTGATGATGAGTATATCTGTTTTGACTGTGAAACAACAGGACTTAACCCTTTAGAGGATGATATAATATCAATTGGTGCTGTTTTAATAAAAAATAATACTATTGTTTCAAGCAAAAAATTTGTAAAACTTGTTAAAACAAAAACAAAACTTGGAGCTGAAGCTATAAAAATTCATCATATTAGAGTTATGGATTTAGAAAAGGCTGAAGATATTGATAAGGTAATTGAAGAGTTTTTAGAGTTTATAGGAAATAGAAAACTTGTGGGATATTTTTTAGAGTTTGATATTGCAATGATAGATAAATATTTAAAACCAAAATTGGGAATAAAATTACCAAATAAAAGATATGAAGTATCAGCTATTTATCATGATTGGAAAATTGAAAAAATACCACAAAGTAATATTGATTTGAGATTTGATTCAATTATGCAGGATTTAGATATTCCAGTTCTTGGTAAGCATGATGCATATAATGATGCAATTATGACATCAATGATATTTTTAAAACTAAAAAATCAAGCAAAAGTAAAAATTTAAAGAATAACTTAAACATAATTAATACATAAACTTTTGATATAATCAATAATCTTATTAAAAAGGTTTATTATGTTAGTCCTTATATTAAATGCAGGTAGTTCATCTTTGAAATACCAACTTATGAATCATGCAACTCACTCTATTTTTGCTTCTGGCTTAGTTGAAAGAATCGGAATTGATGGAAGATTAATTCATGAAGTGAATGGTGAAAAAATAGTTAAAGAGATAAATTTCCCAACTCATAAAGAGGCTATTCAATCTGTTTTAGATTTATTAGAAAAAGGCAAAAATAAAGTTATTGATTCAGTTCAAAAAGATATTGATGCTATTGGGCATAGGGTTGTTCATGGAGGTGAATATTTCTCAAAATCAGTAATTATAAATGAAGATGTAATATCTAAATTAGAATCACTAATTCCTTTAGCTCCTTTACATAATCCAGCTCATATAATTGGAATTAAAATCTGTAAAGAGTTAATGCCAACAAAACCAAATGTTGCTGTTTTTGATACAGCATTTCATCAAACAATGGAAGCTGACTCATTTTTATATGCAATTCCTTATGAAGATTATAAAGACTTAGGTGTAAGAAAATATGGTTTTCATGGCACAAGCCATTTCTTTGTTTCAAATGAAGCAGCCAAAATGTTAAATAAAAAAGATTCAAAAATTATTGTATGTCATTTAGGAAATGGTTCATCTATATGTGCTGTTAAAAATGGTAAATCAATAGATACATCAATGGGACTAACTCCACTTGAGGGATTAGTAATGGGTACAAGAAGTGGTGATTTAGACCCAGCTGTTGTAACATATTTAATGAAAAGAAAAAATATGACAGCAGATGAGATAACTAACTACTTAAATAAAAAATCAGGACTTTTAGGAGTTTCGGGAATTAGTTCTGATTTAAGAGAGATTATTGAAGCTAGCCAAAAAGGTGATGAAAGAGCAAAATTAGCAATAGAAATGAAATGTAAACGTATAAAAAAATATATATGCTCATATGCAGGTATTTTAGGTGGCGTAGATGCCGTATGTTTTACAGCTGGTATTGGTGAAAATGCAGCAATAATTAGAGAAAAAGCTTGTAGTGAACTTGAGTTTATGGGTATTGAAATTGATATTAATAAAAATAATACAAAATCAAAAGAGAAAAGAGAGATAAATAAAAAAGAGTCAAAAACAAAAATTTATGTAATTCCTACAAATGAAGAGTATGTAATTGCAAATGATACTTATGATTTAGTGAGGGAGCTTTAAGCCCTCACTAATAAACTCTTTTGGTGTTTTCTTATAATATTTTTTATAAGCCCTAAAAAATGAGCTTGAGTCTTTGTATCCCAAAAAATAAGAGATTGTTCCTAAATCCATTTTTTTATTTTTTATATAATAGTTTGCCAATTCCATTCTAACATCAATTAGGGCATCTCTAAATTTTTTATCTTCATCTTTTAAATAATATTGCAAAGTTCTTGTGCTAACTAATAGCCTTTTTGATATTAAATCAATAGTAATCTCTTCTTGACTTAATAGTTTAAAAATCTCTTTTTTAACCTTTGAATACCAACTTTGTAGTTCTAGATTTTTAAGTAGCTTATCAGCTTGTTGTTCAAAATATTTTAACATTATAGGATTTGAGTTTTCTATTTTTATATCTAACTTTTTATTTTCAAAAAATATTGCATTTTCATCTTTAGCTACAAATATATTTTTTCCAAAACATTTCTCATACTCTTTTTTATTGGAAAGTTTATCTATTGTAAAAAATACTTTATCAGGTAAAATCTCTTTTCCAATAATTTGTGAAAGTATAGATAAGATTGCAGCTAAATGAACCTCTGCATGAAAACTTGGAACTTGAATTGTTGGGTTTTCATTTATATAAATAATTAATTTATAATATTTATTATCTTTTTCTAAATGAAACTTCATAAAACCACTTATTAACTTTTGATAATGACTAAATTTTTCTATTAACTCTTTTAGATTAGAGGTATTTTGGATTAAGTAACCTAATACACCTAAAGAGTGATAAGTAATTGAATTTCCAATTTTAAGAGTCAAGGTTAAATCATCACTCTTGTGCATACAATATTTAAATATTTTTGATAGTTTTATACTATCAATTTGAGCTTCAGCATCTTCTATGGTACTTTTCTCTAAATTTACATAAACTAACATATCATCAATTTTTATTTCACAGATTTTTTCTAAGGCTCTTAATACATAAAGAAAAGTTACCGATGAAATTTTATTCATAATCTTCCTATTTCGTAAAATGTCATAAATATATCATATATAATAGACAAGTATAATGTATAATTAATATACAATTAAGGAGTTACTATGTCAAATGTAGAGATTAAAGTAGACGAAAGCTATGTAAGCTTTAAAAATATAAACTGTTTTGAAAATGCTTGTGTTGTTATTGACAATATGTTAAGAGTCTTAGAAAATCCAAAAAATATGAATATCTACTGGAAAAAAATCATTCCAATGATTCCAAAAGCTTATTATGAAAGAGATGCAAAATCAGATACAAAAGAGGAATTACTATATTTAGTATGCTCAAACTCATTTTATTTAGATGAGTTATTTGAAAAAGCAGAAGATGAACAAGCAATTAATGCATTAAATAAATGTGAACAAGAGTGTTGCTAATTTTTAATGTACAGTTTCTGTACATTAAAAAAATATTGAGTAAATTCTATATAAAAAAATGAACTAAAAACATTACAATTCTTCCCATATTTCAATTTTTATTCTATAAATGTCAAATTTATGTATCTTTTTGAAAAGATAATATAAAATATTCTTTACCTATTTAGTTTATGAAAAGAGTTGCTATTTATTTGCTACGATTCTTACTTATAATCTAAATTTAAATAAAGCAGAAGGGGTTTATTCTATGGGTTTAATTGAAAGTATTAAATCAAAGGCAAGAGAAGAGTTAAGAACAATAGTTCTTCCTGAGTCTGAAGATGAAAGAGTTTTAAAAGCAACAGAACAAGTTTTAAATGACAAAACAGCAAATGTTGTTTTAATTGGAAATGAAGAGACAATTAAAGCAGATGCAAGTGCTTGTGGAGCAAATATTGAGGGCGCAACTATTATTGATCCAAAATCATATGCTGATATTGAAAGATATGTTGATGAGTTAGTTGAGTTAAGAAAATCTAAAAACTTATCTAAAGAAGAAGCAACAGAAATTATGACTACTGAGCCAAGATTTTTTGGTTGTATGATGGTTAGACTAGGTGATGCTGATGGATTAGTTGCAGGTTCAAACTCAGCTACTGCTGATGTATTAAGAGCTGCTATTCAAGTAATTAAAACAGCACCTGGTATCAAAACTGTATCTTCTACATTTGTAATGGAAACAGCTGATGGTAAATTTGGTGATAATGGTCTAATTTTATTTGGTGACTGTGCTGTATTACCAGACCCAACTGCTGAGCAATTAGCTGATATCGCTGCATCAACTGCTGCAACTGCTGCATCTGTTGTAGGATTAGAGCCAAGAGTTGCAATGTTATCATTTTCTACAATGGGAAGTGCAAAACATCCATTAGTTGATAAAGTTCAAAATGCAGTTCAAATTTTAAAAGATAGAAATGTTAATTTTGCTTTTGATGGTGAAATGCAAGCTGATGCTGCTATTGTTGAAGCAATTGGTAAGAAAAAAGCACCTGATTCAAAAGTAGCTGGAACAGCAAATGTTTTAATTTTCCCTGATTTACAATCTGGAAATATTGGATATAAATTAGTTCAAAGATTTGCAGGTGCTGATGCACATGGACCTATTGTTCAAGGTTTAGCAAAACCTGTAAATGATTTATCAAGAGGATGTTCTGTTGAAGACATCTCAAATCTTGTTGCTATTACAGCAACTCAAGTAGTAAAATAATAATTTAACAAAAAACAAAAGGAGTTATATATATGTTAGTATTTATCTTAAACGCAGGAAGTTCATCTTTAAAGTATCAATTAATGAACCCAATTATCAAAAAAGTTTTTGCATCGGGTTTATGTGAAAGAATTGGTATTGATGGTGTTTTAAAACATGAATTTGGTGATAAAGAGCTTAAAATTGATGTTTCAATGCCAACACATAAAGAAGCAATTGAAGCTGTACTTTCTACTTTAACATCTGGTGAGGGAAAAGTTATTGATTCAATCAATGATATTGATGCTATTGGACATAGAGCTGTTCATGGTGGAGAAGAGTTCTCAGGTTCTGTTTTAGTAACTGATAGAGTAATTGAAACAATGAAAAGATTAATTCCTCTAGCTCCTTTACATAATCCAGCAAATATTTTAGGTATGGAAATTTGTCAAGAATTAATGCCTGGTAAACCAAATGTTGCTGTTTTTGATACAGCATTCCACCAAACTATGCCTGATTATGCTTATATGTATGCATTACCTTATGATCAATATACTAAACATGGTATTAGAAAATATGGTTTCCATGGAACAAGCCACTTCTTTGTATCAAACGAAGCTAGAGGAATGTTAGATAAAAAACATAATACTAGAATTATCGTATGTCACTTAGGTAATGGTTCTTCTGTATCTGCTGTTTTAGATGGAAAATGTATTGATACATCAATGGGTTTAACTCCTGTTCAAGGTTTAATGATGGGAACAAGAGCTGGTGATGTTGGTGCTGGTGCATTACAATATATGATGAATCAAGAAGGTATGTCAATCTCTGAAGCACTTGATGTAATGAATAAAAAATCTGGTATCTTAGGAATTTCTGGAAAATCTTCAGATTTAAGAGAAGTATTAGATGGAATGACAAGTGGTGATGAAAGATGTAGATTAGCAGTTGATATGGTTGCTTATAACATCAAAAAATATGTTGGGGCTTATGTTGCAGCACTTGATGGTGTTGATGCATTATGTTTCACAGGTGGTATTGGTGAAAATGCAGCATTAATTAGAGAAAAAGTTTGTGCTGGATTAGATTCAATGGGATTAGTAATTGATCCTGTTAAAAATAATAAAAGATCAAAAGTATCTAGAGATATAGCTACAAATGCTTCTGCTTCAAGAATTTTTGTAATTCCTACTAATGAAGAGTATGTAATTGCAAATGATACTTTCAAAGTAATATCTGAAACTAAATAATTTAAGGCTTAGGCCTTAAATTATTCTTCTATTCCAAATCATACAATCAAATCATATTTTTAACTTTTTAGTAATATA
>CBFIGT010000105.1:0-8142 GCA_965662175.1 Arcobacter sp.
GCAAGCATCTTTTGCTCTTCAAGTGGAATCCCTAATTTTTCATATGTTTTTAATATATTAGGATCAACTTCATCTAAAGACTCTAAAGCTTTTTTTGGAGCTGAGTAGTATGAAATATCTTGATAATCTATTTTTTCAATTTTTAAACTTGACCAATTTGGCTCTTTTAAAGTAAGCCATTTTTCATAAGCTTTTAATCTAAATTCACATAACCACTCAGGCTCATCTTTCTTTTTTGAAATAGCTTTTATTACATCTGTATTTAAGCCTTTTGGAAATGTATCAGAGTTTATTATAGTTTCAAAACCTAATTTATAGTCACTATTTATTACATTTTTAATCTCTTTATTTTGCATAATAATGCCTCCTAATTTTAAATAGGACAAATTTAGTCCTATTTAATAAAGAAAATTTAGCATATATAAATTAAAAGAAATATTAAGTTTAGTAATTAAGTATAAAAGAGAAAGAATTTTGCAAATTTTGAGTATCATTATTCTATGATTTAAAATAATTTAAAAGAGAGAAATTGTTAATAAAATTAATAGAAAATATTGGAGATAAAACTCTTATAAGTACAAAAGGTACTTTAGATTTTTTTATTTTTGTTTTTAGATGTATTGTATATATGTTTAATCCCAAAATATATACAAAAGAGTTTAGAAAATCATTTATAGAACAGATATATTTAAGTGGCCTGAAAAATTTACCAGCATTTTTATTTTTAGCTTTAGTTTTGGGCTCTATTTTAATACTTATATCAATGATTTTTGCAATAAAATTTAACTTGATTGAGCAAATTGGAACACTATTAGTTATATTTGTGGTAAATGAGTTTTCACCTATTTTTACAACACTATTTTTTATTTTGGTTTTTGGTTTATCTATTCATGAAAAGATAAGAACATTAGATAAAAAGAACAGAGATTTATACAAAGAGGTTTATACTCCAAAACTAATAAATACAGTAGTTTTATATCCATTTATGGCTTTATTATTTGCTAGTATTATGTTAATTAGTGGCTGTGTAATCTCACTTTTTTACTTAAATATTGATTTAAAAACCTATAAAGAGTTGATAATTAGTTCATTAGATATAAAAAATATAGTTATACTTATGCTTAAAACCGCTGTTTCTGGATTTTTAACTATGACTATACCTATTTATTTTGGACAATTATTTAAAAAAGATGATATGGATATTGGTAAATCTCTTATAAGAGTTTTAGTTATAATGTTTGTAGTATTAATTAGTATTGAATTAATTTCAATATTAATAATTTATTAAGAGAGTTGATAATAAATGGCATATGATAAGTTAAAAGTTAGAGTTGGGATTTTTGTATTTATTCTATTATTGAATTTTATTGCTGCAATAGTTTATATCTTAATAGAAAAAGGTGTTTTTGAAAAAAGATATACCTATAATTTTACATCATATAGTGCTGAGCCTTTTATAGTAGGAATGCCTATAAAAGTCTCTGGTTTTAAAATTGGAAGACTTGATACTATTGAGCTTCAAAATAATGGTTCTGTTAATTTATCTTTTTCTGTTGATGAAGAGAATAGAAAATGGTTGTGTGAGGGTAGTATTTTAATGGTTAAAAAACCATTATTAGGCTCTTCATATATTATACTTCTTTCAGCAATTGGAAATCCTATTTTAGAAGAGGGAACTGTTCTTGAAACTATAGTTAACAATGATATTGATGATTTGGTTTTAAAACTTGACCCTATTGTTTCAAAAATTGGAAATATTGTTGATTCTGTTGATAAAATTACTTCATATTTAGCAAAAGATGATTCCGAACTTATGAAGATTATAAAAAATATTGAACAGTTTACAAATACTATTGTGCAAAATAAATCACTACTTACAAGTTTAACAGGCGATAAAAAAGCAAGTGACTCTTTGATTAAATCTATTAATGAACTTCCTAAAATAATGAATAATATAAAAAAATTAAGTACAGGAGCAAATAAAGAGATGATGCCCGCTTTATTGGATTTTATAAAAGAGCTTAATGTTATTTCAAAAGATATTCAATCAAAACTACAAAAAATTGATGGAGTTGTTAATTCACTTGGTTCTTATGATAAAGATTTACTAATCATAAAAGAGGAAGTTAAAACAGGTCTTATTAAATCAAATCAAATTATTGAGAAAGTAGATAATCTTTTTCAAAATGAAAAAAACTCTAAGGTGGTTTTACCATGAGTTTTAAACTACTATTTACACTACTTGTAACTATTTTTTTTACAGCTTGTTCTTTTAAAGCACCTATTAACCAATGGGAAATAAATAGTGCTAATGCATATAACAAATATACACAAAACTTTTTGATGCAAAATATAGAGTTAGCAAACAGCGATTTAAAAAGTTCAATTAAATATGCAAAACAGAGTGCAAACTTAAATCAATTAGCAAGAATATATTTAGGAAAATGTGCTTTAAATATAAGTGTTGGAGTTGATGATAGTTGTGAAGAGTATAATGAAATAAAAGAGTTAGTAAAATCAAATGATTTAGAAATCTATTATTTAATGCTACAAAATAGTTTAAGTCAAAAAGATATACTATTTTTACCAAAAGAGTATAAAAGTTTTTATAAAAATAAACTAGAAAAAAATTATACCCTAGCTTTTGAATCAATTAAAAAAGAGAATAAAATAACATCTCTATTTTTAGCCTCAAGTTTGATAAAAAATGAGCTATCAAAAACTCAAATTGAGTATTTAATCGAAAAGTCATCTTATTATGGATATAAAAATATTGTGCTTTTTTGGTTAAATAGATTATATCTTAAAGAAGAAGATGGGAAGAAAAAAGTTTTAATTAAAAAAAATATAGAGCTTATAAGTGGGTCTAAATAGACTCTTTTATGTTACAATTTGAATATTAATATTGGTAAATATTTTAATTAAGACAATTTTTATCCTATTTAAAATATAATTCCCCAATTAAAATAAAAAAGCTATTTTTTTAAGGAATAGCTTTTGCATATAAAAAAGAAAAATATAGGAATTAAAATATGGAAGTTTACTTAGATAATAACGCTACTACAAAGGTTGATCCAGAAGTTTTTAAAGCAATGGAACCATTCTTTTGTCATATTTATGGTAATCCAAATTCACTTCATAAGTTTGGTGCAGGAACTCATCCTAAAATGGTAGAGGCATTAAACTATTTATATGAGGGAATAAATGCAGCAGATGAGGATGATATAATCGTAACTGCAAATGCAACAGAGAGTAATAATACAGTTTTAAAAGGTATTTGGATTGATAAAATTTTAAATGGTAATAAAAACCATATTATTACATCAGAAGTTGAACATCCAGCAATAACAGCAACATGTAGATTTTTGGAACAACAAGGTGTAAATGTAACTTATTTACCTGTAAATGAAGAGGGTGTTTTGGAAGCTAGTGCTGTAAAAGAGCATATTAGAGAAGATACAGCATTAGTATCTATTATGTGGGCAAATAATGAAACAGGTAAAATTTTCCCAATTAAAGAAATAGGTGCAATTTGTAAAGAAGCAGGTGTTCCTTTTCATACAGATGGTGTTCAAGCAATTGGAAAACTAAAAGTTGATGTTCAAGATTGTAATGTAAACTATTTATCTTTTTCAGCTCATAAATTTCACGGACCAAAAGGTGTTGGTGGATTATATGTTCAAAAAGGTTTTGAATTAACTCCATTATTACATGGTGGTGAACAAATGGGTGGACATAGAGCAGGTACTGTTGATGTTGCATCTATGGTTGGAATGGGACTTGCTATGAAATTAGCAACATCTGAAATAGCTTTAGCTTATGAAAATAATCATGTAAGAAAATTAAGAGATAAATTAGAAAATGCAATTTTAGAGGTTCCTGAAACTATCGTAATTGGTGGAAAAAATAATAGAACACCAAATACGACTCTTATCTCAATTAGAGGTGTTGAGGGTGAATCTATGCTTTGGGATATGAATCAAAAAACAATTGGTGCTTCAACTGGTTCAGCATGTGCTTCAGAAGATTTAGAAGCTAATCCTGTTATGAATGCATTTGGAAGTGATAGTGAGCTAGCTCATACAGGAGTTAGATTCTCTTTAAGTAGATTTAATACAGAAGAAGAGATTGATTATGCAATTACAGTGATTAAAGGTGCTATTAATAGATTAAGAAATATATCAAGTTCTTATGCTTATACACCAAAAGATCATGTTTCACAATTATAAAAAGAGAAATGTTTAGCAATTTTTTATAAATTGCTTTAATAATAAAAAACAAAAATTAGTTCCCTTAAAAAGGAACATTTAAAAAGGATTATAAATGGCTAAAAATGATTTAATTAGTGGTTCAATTTGGGATGAATATTCAAATCAAGTTATAAGAAGAATGGATGAGCCAACTCATCAAGGTGAAATTACTGAAGAGATGGCTGCTTCTTTAGGTGGAAAATTAATTGTTGCTGATTTTGGTGCTGAATCATGTGGTGATGCTGTTAGACTTTACTGGGTTGTAAATGAGGACACAGATGTAATTATGGATTCAAAATTCAAATCTTTTGGATGTGGTACTGCTATTGCTTCAAGTGATGTTATGGCTGAATTATGTATTGGAAAAACAGTTGACCAAGCTGTTAAAATTACAAATATTGATGTTGAAAAAGCTTTAAGAGACCATCCAGATGTTCCAGCAGTACCTCCTCAAAAAATGCACTGTTCTGTTATGGCTTATGATGTTATCAAAAAAGCAGCAGGTACTTACAAAGGTGTTGATATGGACTCTTTTGAGACTGAAGTTATTATTTGTGAGTGTGCTAGAGTTACACTTGGAACTATCCAAGAGGTAATCAAATTAAATAATTTAACTACAATTGAACAAATTACTGATTATACAAAAGCAGGTGCATTTTGTAAATCATGTATTAAGCCAGGTGGCCATGAAGAAAAAGATGTTTATTTAGTTGATATTTTAAAAGATGTAAGAGCTGAAATGGAGCATGATAGATTAAAAGCTGCTGCTGATTCAAGTGCTTCTGGACAATCAAGTTTTGATAAAATGACTATTGTTCAAAGAATTAAAATGATTGATGAAGTATTAGATGCTGATATTAGACCAATGCTTGCAATGGATGGTGGAAATATGGAGATTATTGATATTAAAGAGAATATTCCTCATTATGATATTTATATTAGATATTTAGGAGCATGTTCAGGATGTGCATCTGGAGATACAGGTACTTTATATGCAATCGAATCTGTTTTAAAACAAAAAGTTGATGAAAATATTAGAGTTTTACCAATCTAATTAAAACAAAAGGAAAAAGAGTAAACTCTTTTTCTTTTGATATAAATCAATGAAAAAAATCTCTCCTTACTTTATACTTCCATAAAAATCAAGGCAAAAAAAATGAATGAAAATATTAAAACATATTTAACACAAGATCATAGAGATTGTGATGAAAAATTTGCAAGTATGGAGAGTGCAGTTGCAAGTGAAAACTGGAGTAATGCAAAAAAAGAGTTTGAGAGTTTTAGCAATGATTTATTAACTCACTTTGATATGGAAGAGAAAGTTATGTTTTTGGCATTTGAAAATAAAACAGGAATGACAGCTGGACCAACTCAAGTTATGAGAATGGAACATGAACAAATGAGAAATGTAGTAAATCAAATGAAAAATGATGTGGAAACAAAAGATAAAAATCACTTTTTTGGTCTTAGTGAATCCTTAATGATGTTAATGCAACAACACAATATGAAAGAAGAGCAGATGCTTTATGCTATGGCTGATGCACATTTAGGGCAAGACTCTTTTTCTATCGTAGAACAAATGAAAGAGTTAAAAAAATAGATGTTTCAACAAGGATTATCTTTAGACCAAGCACCACCAATATCTGTACCCTTTAGATTTTTTCTAAGTGCTCCAATTTTTGGAATATTGCTTGGTTTAATTTTTTTCCTTTTTCCAATTGATTTGATAATAAATAGATACTCAAATGTTGCAATAGGAGCGGTTCATCTTTTTACTTTAGGGATTTTAGCTCAAATAATATTTGGTGCAATGCAGCAAATGATGCCTGTACTTGCAGGTGCTGTCATAAAAAGAAATAAACTTTTTGCAAATATAGTACATGGAACGCTTACTCTTGGAACTATCTTTTTTACAATCTCATTTTTATTTGAAATTAGAGAGTTGTTAATCTTTGGAGCTATTTCATTAGGTATCTCTTTTTTACTCTTTTTTGGTGTTGCAATTAACTTATTATTTAGGGTTAAATATCTAACATCAACTGTTAAGGCCATGAGAATATTTGCAATAGCTGGAATCTTAACAGCCTTGGTTGGACTATTTTTATCTTTTTCCCATATTATCTTAGATATTGGATTAATGCACTATATTTTTGTGAATATACATATGCTTTTGGGAATATTAGGATTTGCTGTTATTTTAATAATGGGTATCTCTTTTCAAGTTATTCCTATGTTTTATGTTGCACGTAACTTTCCTAAATTTGTACAAAATAATATGCCTATAGTTTTAGCAATAGTTATTTTATTTTGTATAGCTTTTTTACTTATTGGATTAGATATTTATTTATTTAAACTTTTAATTACAGTAATTTTATTAGTTTTTTCATATTATGCTTTAAACTCACTAAATAATAGAAAACGACCTGTTTTTGATGTAACGCTATGGTATTGGAAGTTTTCATTATATATGTTTATTTTTTCTATGTTAAGCTGGCTTTTTATACCACAAGAGAGACCTTTTGATTTAGCTATTTTAATTGGTTTTGGTTTTTTATACTCTTTACTTCAAGGAATGGTTTATAAAATAATTCCATTTTTATCATGGTTTCACTTAAGCTCTAAAGGCTATTTTTCTATACCTACAATGAGAGAAATGATAAATGAAGATATGATAAAACTTCACTTCTTTTTACATGTTGCATCTGTTGGTTTTTTTATAATATCAGCTTTTTTAACAAATATCTTTATATATATTGGGGCACTTTTATTTATACTATCAAATATGATATTTTTACTTAATTGTTTAACTGCGGTTTTTAAATATAATCAAATAGCAAAAACAGAAGCAATGCAAATGGCTATCCCAAATAAATAAAACTTTTTTTATGATATAATGCAAAAATTAATCAAAATATCATAGGAATTTTATAATGCAAAATAGCAAAGACCAAATACTAAAAAATACTAATGCTCAACTTTTAGATGAATTTAATGCTTCAGTTATGTTTGATAAAGAGTTATATGCTCAAGATATAAAAGGAAGTATTGCACACTCTCAAATGTTATGTGAGCAAGGAATTTTAACTCAAGAAGACCAAAAAGCAATAGAAGAGGGTTTATTACAAGTAAAAGAAGAGATTGAATCAGGAAAATTTGAGTTTAAAATCGAGCATGAAGATATTCATATGGCTGTTGAGAGTAGGTTAACAGAAATAATTGGAGAGCCAGGTAAAAGACTTCATACAGCAAGAAGTAGAAATGACCAAGTTGCTACTGATTTTAGATTATATGTTCAAGATAAATCTTTAAGTATAAAAACACAATTAAAAGAGTTAGTGGAGACTTTTGTTAATGTTTCAAAAAAACATACAAAAACTTTGATCCCAGGAATGACTCACTTACAACATGCACAACCAATTAACTTTGGATACCATATGTTAGCTTATGCAAATATGTTTAAAAGAGATTATGAAAGATTTGAAAATTCATATGATAGAAATAACTATTCACCTTTAGGAAGTGCAGCACTTGCAGGGACTCCACATAATATAAATAGATTCTCAACTTCTCAAAAATTAGGATTTAATAGTCCAACAATCTCAGCACTTGATACAGTTTCAGATAGGGATTTTGCTTTAGAGATTTTATTTAATATAAGTACTTCAATGATGCATATTAGTAGAATTTCTGAAGAGTTAATTTTATGGTCATCTTATGAGTTCCAATTTGTTAGAATGAGTGATGAATATGCAACAACAAGCTCTATTATGCCACAAAAGAAAAATCCAGATGTTCCTGAACTTCTTAGAGGAAAAACAGGTCGAGCTTATGGAAATATGATTTCATTATTTACTGTTATGAAAGGTTTACCTTTAGCATATAACAAAGATAC
>CBFIGT010000106.1:0-8048 GCA_965662175.1 Arcobacter sp.
TCTAAATACTCCCCTGTACCAATTATTATGTCCAAGGGTTCAAAATATGTTAAAGCAGTTAGTTTTAAATACTCTTTTGTAGTATCCTCAGGTTTTACAAAATAGTATTTAACAAAACCTATTTCTGCTTGTCTTGCACTATGTCTTAACTCATCTATTAAATTGTTGTTTTCTTTATCAAGAAATTTAGTCATATCTTTTTGATTGAACTCTTTTAAAGGGTGATTAAGAAACCTATTATTTTTATCAATTATAAAATAATAGCCCCTATTTTTATCATAATTTAAAAAAGATAATCTTTTAACTAAAATCTTTTTTATAAGACCTTTTGGAAGATTTTTATTCTCTTTATAGGCATCTTTTGTAATATTTATTGCATTTTGAATTTTTTCTTTTAGTTTTAATCTTAGTTTTTCCTCAATTTTACTATTTTCAATTTTTATTGAAGAGTTAATAAATTGAACTTTGTTATAAACTACTTTCTTTTGATTCTCTAAGTATTCGATTTTTTTATTGGTTATTTGTGAGTTTAATTGTTTTTTTGTAATTTGTATATTATAAGTTGTAATACTTATTACTAAGAATATAATAATAACAATTGGTAAAAAAATAATTTCAAAAAAATAGTTATTTCTCTTACTCATAATTAACCCCTAATGGGCTTAATTCTACAAAAATATTAAGAAATTATAACTTAACTAAAAATTAAATCTAAAATTCTTTATATAAAACTTAACCCATTTTTTAATTGTATTTTGATATATTCAAATTTAAATTTATTAAAAGGGAAAAAGATGCAAATAGAGATGTCTCCTGAAGTTGTTTTATCACAATTAGGTTACTCAAGAAGTGATAGCGCACTTAAACAAGCTGAAACTATGATACAAAATACAGAAAATTTTGAAAAATTTGCTAAACATATAATTAGCTTAAACGACCACTTAAAAAAGATGAATGCTTATGTTGGATTCTCAAACAAAACTGAATATTTAAAAATTAAATGTGATGAAAATGATGCAAATGAAATTTTAGAAGAGTTTCATTCTGAAGTTTTACACTGGGCTGATAAGTATAATGTAAAACTTCAAAAAATTGATAATAAACCTATTTACTATATTTTAGGAACTATTGCCTAAAAAATCTTTCTATAACTATGACAATAAGGCATTTTTTTATGCTTGTCATAGTAGTCTTGATGATAATCCTCAGCCTTATAAAAAGTACTAGCTTCTCTTAAAGTAGTAGCAACTTTATATCCTTTATTTTCAAGTTCATCTATTAGCTCTAAAGCAACTTTTTTTTGTTCATCATTTTTGTAAAAGATTGCCGATAGATATTGAGATCCAATATCAGGCCCTTGTCCATTTGTTTGAGTAAAATCATGAATTTCAAAAAACAGTTTAGCTAACTCTTCATAAGAAACAATATTTTCATCATACTCTACTTTTACAAGCTCTAAATGTCCTGTCATTCCTGTACAAACCGAGCTATAATCAGGATGTAGTGTATCTCCACCCATATATCCAGAAACAGCTTTATACACACCCTTTACATGCTCAAAATGGTACTCAACACCCCAAAAACACCCAGCTGCAAAATATGCTGTTTTTTGCTTATCATTTACCTTATCACAGGCTTCAAAGTTTAAAGATATAGAGTTAACACAATGTCTAGTATTTTTTTTAGTAAATCCCTCACCCTCAAATACATGACCTAAGTGTCCACCACAAACTTTACATATGATTTCAACCCGTCTTCCATCTGCATCAGCTACTCTTTTTACATTACCTAAATCATCATCAAAACTTGGCCAACCACAAGCTGAGTTAAACTTACTTTTAGATGAATAAAGTTTTGTATTACACTTTTTACATATAAAAGTACCCTCATCATAAAAGTCATTATATTTACCAGAAAATGGTCTTTCTGTTCCCTTATGTTCTATTACTCTTATCTCTTCTGAAGTTAAATCATTAAAAGGCATTTTCTTTATCCTATTTTTAAATATTCGTAATTCTAGCTAAATAAGAAAATATTTTTTTGTAAAAATAAAATATAATTTGATTGTTTAATAAAAGTTAAATTTTTAGTTAGAATTTGTCTCGTGCACAAACTCTACTCTATTTTCTATTTATGAAAATTTAGAAAAAACTCTACTTTTTTCTTATTTTCAGCAATATTAATTGTTGCATTATTTTTTTCAGCAAAAACTTTTATTAGAAAAAACCCTAAATCAAAACTATTTTCTTCAATAGCTTTTTCAATATTATTTATACTATTTAGTTTTGTGCTATTAAAATTTGTACAATTATCACAATAAGTAATTTTAATATTATTCTCATTTTCTATGATTTTAATATTTATGAGTTTATTCTCTCCATTTTCGATTGAGTTTAATAGAAGTTTTTTAAATATATGTTTTATCTCATCATCAATAACTTTTATAAAAAGTAAATTATCACCCTCAAAATTTATTTTTATATTTTTTTTATTTAATTTGTCTTTTAAAGAAAAAATTGAGTTATCAATTAGAACTTTTATGTTTGTAATCTTTTTATTGTTTTTATTATTAAAGAACTTATGAAAATCACTCATAATCTCATCTAATATTTTAACTTGTTCTAGAGTCTTTTCAAACAATTCATCACTATCTAAATTTCCAATAAGATTGAAGCTTAGAGATTGTAAATAGAGTTTTAAATTATCAAGTGGTACTTTCCATTGTAAAGAGATTACATCTATCATATCACTCATGGCTTCGATTTTAGATTTTCTTAAAATTATTTCATCTTTTCTTCTTAGTTCATCAACTTGTTCATTTACCTTTAATGTTAGGTTATTATTTAATTTTGCTAACTCTTTTAAAGCTATTGAGAGTTTTAGATGTGTTTCAACTCTTTTTAGTAAAACCTCAGAATAAAAAGGCTTTACAATATAATCAACAGCTCCTAACTCAAAACCTTTAACTATATCTTTTACCTCATCTTTTACTGTTAAAAATATAATTGGAATATGATTTGTTTTTTCATCAGCTTTTAATATCTTACATATTTCATAACCATCTAATTGTGGCATAACAATATCAAGTAAAATTAAGTCAAAACTATTTTTTTTAATTAGCTCAAGAGCTTTATCTCCACTTTTTGCAAAAACTACATTGTAGTTTTTTAAAATACTCATTGCTACTTGTAAGTTTTTACTATCATCATCAACTAATAAAATTTTATGGTTATTTTTACTTAACATCTTTTTCCCTATTAATTTTTAAATAAATATCTTCATACTTTTTAAGTTTTGAGTAACTATTAACTTTTGTGATTAACTCAATTGTAATAAATGGTTTGACAACATAATCTATACCACCTGACTCATAAGCTTTTTCTATATCCTCTGTTGAGTCTTTTCCTGATAAAAATATAACAGGAATATCTTTTGTTTTTTCATTTGATTTTATTTTTTTACAAACCTCAAATCCATTTAAATCAGGCATCATAATATCTAACAATACTAAATCAAACTCTTGCTCTTCTAGAAGTTTTAAAGCATTTAAGCCATTTTTTGCATAAATCATTTTATGCCCCTCATTTTTTAAAATATTCATTGCCATTTGAATATTTTTTGGTGTATCATCTACTATTAAAATTTTACTATTTATGCTCAAACTCTTTTCCTCAAATTGCTAATTAAATCTTCATAGGTATTCATTAAATAATCTACTTTTTCTATATCAAAAGCCTCTATATTTTTTAATAATTCATTTGCATAATTTTCTAAAATAAATATTTTGTATGTTTTAGATAACTCTTTTAACTTCATTGAAAAACTCTCTATTAAAGAAAAATCACCACTATCTTTTATCTCATTATGCTCTTGCATTAAATTAGCATCTAAAAGTTCAATCAAATTCACTAATTTTTCTTTATCAATTTTTTCTTCTATTTTTTTATCAAATATTGCCTCATTTTTAAAATGATATTTTAAAAACTTACTTATCTCTTCAATTAAATCATCAATAATCACAGGCTTTCTTAAATAACCATCAAAACCATGCATTGTTACTTTTTCTAAATCCTTACCCATTACAGATGCTGTTAGGGCTATAATTGGTATTTTCTTAAATTTTTCCATACTTTTTATTATTGTTGTAGCTTCATAGCCATTCATATTTGGCATTCTTAAATCCATCAAAATCAAATCAATATTTAGAGTTTTAAGCATTTTTATAGACTCTTCTCCATCTTTAGCCATTATTAAATCAATATCATAATCTTTAACAGCTGCTTTTACAAGCTCTCTATTCTCTTTTACATCATCAACAACCATAATAGTGCATTTTTCAAACTCAATATTTGATGCATCTAATTTTTGAACTTCTATTTTATGCTCAATGGTACTAACAGGAATATCGTATAAATGAACAGTAAAAATAGAACCTTCATTTTTTTTGCTTTTTACTGATATTTTTCCATTCATCATGTCAACTAATTTTTTACAAATAGATAAACCAAGTCCACTACCTCCATACTTAGCCATATCTTGATTATCTTGTTGTTCAAAGGCATTAAAGATTTTATTTAAATTACTTTCATCAATACCAATACCACTATCTTCCACACTAAATATCAAATCAACTTTACTTTTTATATCATCTTTATAAATATTTTCAACTTTTAGTTTTATAAATCCCTCTGTTGTAAATTTGATTGAGTTTCCAATTAAATTAAAAAGAATTTGCCTTAATCTAATACCATCTAAGATTATATTTTTAGGAATATTTTCATCTATTTCAAGGATAAAGTTTATGTTTTTACTTATTATTTTGGAGTGAAATATTGATTCTATTTCCAAAAATAGATTGCTTGGATTTATTGATTCATTTTTTATTTTAAGTTTGCCAGCTTCGATTTTTGATAAATCTAAAATATCATTAATAATTCTTAATAAAGATATTCCACCCTTTTTTATTGAGTTTAAATACTCTTTTTGTATGGGATTATTTAACTCTTTTTCTAATATTTCTGTAAATCCAATTACAGAATTCATAGGTGTTCTAATCTCATGACTCATATTTGCTAAAAATTCACTTTTTTGTTTAGCAACATTAAGGGCAATATTTTTTGCTTTTTCTAACTCTATATTTAGAGATTTTATATGATTTCTATCATGCTCTAACTCTTTTTGTATTTTCTCTCTTTCTAATATTTCAAGTTTAAGTTTTCTATTCCAATAAATCGTACCAGCTAAAATAAAAAATGAAAATATAACTATTTTCCAAATCAATTCATAATCTACTTTTTGCTCATAATCTACTTTTATCCATTTTCTATATATTTCATCTTTTTTTTCTATTGGAACATTTGCTAATAGTTTATTTAATATGGAGACTAATATCTCTTTATTTTCAACTATTCCAAAACCATACTTATAGTTATATCCTGATGGTCCAACTATTTTTAAATTACTTAAACCATAACTTTTTGTATAAAATTCAAAAGATGGAATATCTAAAATAAAATACTCAATTTGAGAGTTTGATAATGCTTTTAAACCCTCTAAAGGAGTGTCATACTCTTTTATAACTTTGATTTTAGGAAAATCTTTTTTTATCTCTTCTATTATTGAATAGCCTTTAACAGTTGCTATTTTTTTATTTGATATATTATTAAATGAGTTTACATAATGATTATTTTGATTATTTGATATTAAGACTATTTCAGCACCAATATACTCATTTGAAAAATCTAAATATTTATCCCGTGAGTCTGAGTATGATATGGCATCGATTAAATCGATTTGTTTATTTTTTATCAAATCAATTGTTTGTGCCCAAGTTTCTGTTTTGATAAATTGTAGTTTAAAATCACTATTTTTAAATACTTCATTTACCATATCAGGAATAATTCCAACATACTCACCTTTTTTGTTGAAAAATGAGTATGGAGGCCAATAAGGATCACCTGAAATTTTTATTTTAGGATTTTTTTCTATCCAGTTTAATTCACTTTTAGTGAAGTTTATTTTTGAAAAGTTTTCATGGCAAACATCAACTTTTCCAATTTTTATTGAATTATGATAGATTGGTTCAGACACTTTTATAAAAGGCTGATTACACTCTATATATTTTCTATCTTTTTTATCTTTATTATATTCCCAATAAATCTCATTATATGCTAAGTCAGTTATTTGTATGGATAAAATATTTTCTTTATCTTTTATATACTCTCTTATCTTACTATCTAAATCCTTGCTATTAAGTTCATATAAAGGCTTTGAACTAAGCATTGCAAGAGTTTTTGTCTCAATAGCAATAGCAAAGGATATAGTAAAAATCGAAAGAATTAAAAAAACTATAATTTTCAATATCTCTCCTATTTATAAATATAAATTGATTATTCATAATAAATAAATAATCAATAAATTTATAAATAATACCTAAATTACATTAAAAGTTTCTTCAATAATTGTTTTACCATTTAATAATATTTTACCAATAAATATATCACCCACTTTAAACTCGCCAACTCCACTTGGTGTACCTGTCATTAAGATATCTCCATCTTCAAAATCAGCAAAAGTTTTAAACTCATTTATAATCTCTTTTGGCTTATTTATCATTTGAGAGTAATCACCTTTTTGTCTAAGTTCACCATTAATATAAAGCTCAATCTCTAATTTTGTAATATCATCATTAAAACTTATAAATTTTGAAAAAACAGCTGAGTGTTTAAATGATTTAGCTCTCTCCCATGGAAGACCTTTAGCTTTTAACTTTGATTGCACATCTCTTAAAGTTAAATCCAAACCAAAACCAACAGCTGATATTTTACTCTCCTCTATTAAAAATGAGATTTCAGCTTCATAGTGACAAGATTTATTAAAGCTTGGAAAAACCAATTCATGTGAAACAGATGAATTAGGCTTTATAAAAAAAACCATCTCTTCGGGAGTTTCATTATTTAGCTCTTTAATATGTTCAACATAGTTTCTTCCAATACAAACTACTTTTGATGGATATATAGATTTTTCATTTATAATAATTTTATTCATTTTTTACCTTTTAATATTTTCTTAATAAATCATTTAATATTACAGCTGTCATTCCCCATATAACAGTGTTTTTATATTTATAAACATAAACTTTGTGTCTTTTATGTCCCCAAGGTTTTTGATAAGCTTCAGGTAAACCTAGCTCATCAACGGGAAAATAAACCTCTTTATTGCCAAATTCATCAATATGATAAGGTTTTACCTCATTTCTTAAGTTATAAACTTCAGGCTCATTTTGTTTAAAAAAATCAAGTGGAATTAAATATGTTTTTTCAACTTCATTAAAATCTAATTTCATATTTTTAATAGCTTTTTTCTTTATAATTCCTATAAAAGGCTCAACAATAGCACCAAATGAAGCAACCATAGTATCAAGCTGACCTATAATTTTGATATCTTTTTTACTTATACCTAACTCCTCTTTTGTCTCCCTTATTGCAGTTTGTTTAAAATTTTTATCAATTCCCTCTTCAAATCCACCACCTGGGAAACAGATATCTCCACCTTGTTTTATGCCCTTTGCTCTTTTTTGAAAAAGAATAAAATATTCACCTTTGATTTTTACAAAAGGGATTAAAACAGCACTATTAAAAAATCTATCTCTTCCCATAACCCCAGGAGTTTTTGGTAAATTTGTAATTAATCTTTTGAAACCAACTTTATCCATTTTTATCTCTTTATTGATTTTATTGCATTAATCATTGTTTTAATTATTTTGATTAAATCTTTCTCCTCAATTGTATAAGCAACTATTGAGTATATTAACTTAGCAAATGGTCTAATCCAAACACCATTTTTCACACAATAATCTTGTATCTCTTGTGCATAAGAGTCATCTATTAACTCAATTACACCAATAGCTCCAATATTTCGAACAGATTTTACTAATTCAAGCTTTGAAAGCTCTTTTAAATTTTCACTAAAAATAGTCTCGATTTTTTTAACATTTTTTTGCCATGGTGATTCTAAAAGAAGCTCAATTGAAGCAATAGCAACACTAC
>CBFIGT010000107.1:0-8044 GCA_965662175.1 Arcobacter sp.
TTTTAATAAAGAGTGGAATTGGATAGTTGCAAGTGGATTTTACTTGGAAGATTTGGAACTTCATATTAATGAGTTAAAAAAAGAGTCTGATGAGTATTTAAAGAAATTAATTTCAAACTCTATTTTTTGGGGAATTATTTTCTCTTTTGTAACTATTTTAATATCTTTAATTATATTTTATAGAGTTCAAAAAAGAATTACAAGTGATAGAGAAAAATTGATTTTAAGTGAAGAAAACTTAAAAAAAGCTCAACAAGTTGCTAATATTGGTTCTTGGAGTTTTTATATGAAATCAAATGAAATCTCTTGGTCAGATGAGATTTTTGAGATTTTTGAGATTGATAAGGAGAAAAATATTCCCTCTTATGAACTTTTTATTTCTAATGTATTAGAAGAAGATAAAAGCAGGGTAAATAATATTTTTTCAAACTCAATAAAAGAGAAAAAATCACATAATTTTATTCATAGATTAAAGATTAAAGATAAAATTAAATGGGTAAATAATCAATGTGAGATTTTCCAAGATAAAAAAACAAATAGTTATATGATGATTGGTACACTACAAGATATAACAGAAAAATATGAAAAAGATAAAAAAATAGAAGAGCAATCTCAACTACTTTTTAATCAATCAAAAATGGCTGCAATGGGTGAGATGTTAGAAAATATCGCTCACCAATGGAGACAGCCTTTATCAGCTATTTCAATAAGTGCAAGTGCGCTAAAAGTTGAAAATGAGTATGAAATGTTGGATTCTAAAAAATTAGATAAAGGCTTAGATGACATCTTAAACAACACTACATATTTATCAAATACAATTGAAGATTTTAGAAGATATTTTGTGCAAGATAAAAAGAAGAGTGTTTGCAATTTGGAAAATATCTATAAAAACTGTATTAAATTAATTAAATCAAAGTTTGTAAGTTCTGATATTCTTGTAATAGAAGAGTTTGAGAATATAGAGTGTGAAACCTTAGAGAATGAGTTAGTTCAGTGTTTGATGAATATTTTTAATAATGCTTATGATGCTTTAATCAAAACTACAAATAAACAAAAAGTAATTTATGTAAATATTTATAAAGAGTACGAAAATGCAGTTATTACAATAAAAGATAATGCAGGTGGAATTGATAATAAAATTTTAGATAAAGTATTTGAGCCTTATTTTACAACAAAACATAAAAGTCAAGGTACAGGTATTGGACTTTATATGACTCAAGAAATCATAACAAAGCATTTAAATGGATATATAAAAGTCTCAAATGAAGAGTTTGATTACAATGGAATTAAATATAAAGGGGCTTGTTTTAAAATCTCTATTCCCTTAGCTATTGATTCATAAAGGTAAAATTATGAAACCTTTTTTAAGTATAAAAACTACAAAAATCGTATATTTGATAGTATTTATATCATTGGCTTTTTGGTCAATTTTTGCATATAAAACAATAAATGATTTAATAGAAGAGCAGAAAATTTATGCAAAACTTATAAATATAACAGGTAAACAAAGAATGTTATCCCAAAAAACTACACTTTTTGCAAAAAGAAGTTTTGAGAGTGCTAATGAAGAGCTAAGAACTCATTTTATTGATTTAAAAAATCTTATGAAAAGTGATTATCAATTTATTTTAAATAACCTAACTTCACAAAAGATTAAAGATATATATTTCAACTCTCCAAAAGAGCTAGATAAAAAAGTTAGAAGTTACTTCTTTTTATTGGAGAGCTTTCAAAAAGAGCCTAGTTTAAAAATAGTAAGAGAGATTGAAGAGTTGTCATTTACCCTTCTTCCTGTTTTAAATTATGCTGTTTATGAATTTGAAAATGAGATTACACAAAAAACACAAGAGCTACAAAATAGGGAGTTTTATATTTTATTAGGTGCTTTAATTACACTAATTTTAGAAGCTGTTTTTATTGTAATTCCATCTGTTAAAGCAACAGAACACTCTCTTAAAGTCTTAGAAACAACAAATAAAAACTTAGAAGCAAAAGTAAAAGAGGAGCTTATAAAACTAAAAGAAAAAGATGAACTTATATATCACCAGTCAAGAATGTTGACTGTAAGTAAATTAATAGATAATATAGCTCACTATTGGAGACAGCCTTTATCTATGATTACTACAAGTGCAACTGGAATTTTAGTGAAAAAAGAGTATCAACAACTTGATGATAAGGAGTTAGAAGAGGGCTTAAATAATATCGTTGATAATAGTATTTATCTTTCAAATATAATAGAAAGATATCGTAATTTATTTGAGTTAAAAAAAGATAAAAACTACTTTTTTATGAAAGATTTATATAAAAAAGCTATTGATATTATTTCAAATAAAACACAAGAGCATAATATCTTGATGATTGAAAATATTGAAGATATTAATTTTTATGCCTATGAAAGCGATTTGATACAAGTTTTAGTCTATATTTATGATAATGCCAAAGATGTCATGTTGGAAAGAAATATAGAAAAGAAATATATTTTTACAAATATCTCAAAAAAAGATAATAATATAGTTATTTCAATAAATGATAGTGCAGGTGGTGTTCATAAAAATATTTTAGATAAAATTTTTGAGCCCTATTTTACTACAAAAGAGAAAAGATTAGGTACAGGAGTGGATTTATATATCTCTAAACAAATCATAAAAGATAGATTTAAAGGAGATATTCAAGTGAAGAATGAAAGCTTTAATTATAATAATGAGAGCTATTTTGGCGCTAATTTTATTATTACTATTCCAGAAAATAAAATGGCATAATTGATTTGAAAGAAATAAAAAAATGAATAAAATTGAAGCAATAACTACAAGTGAATATAAAAAAATAGATATAAATCTTGATATTGTATATGGCTATGGCTCTTCACCTTTTGGTAAAACAATGATTGCTACAACATCAAAAGGTATTTGCTCTTTGGAGTTTTATGATGATTCATATGAAGATATATTTTCAAGACTTCAAACAACGTGGAAGGGTTCTAAGTTTATTCATGATGATAAAAAAGCACAAGAGTTATTGGATAAGATATTTATAAAAAAAGAGAGTTTTAATCTATTTGTAAAAGGAACAATTTTTCAAATAAATGTATGGAAAGCAATTTTAAGTATAAAAAGTGCAGATACATTAACATACTCAGATGTAGCCCAATTAGTAAACAAAACAAAAGCAGTGCGAGCAGTTGCCAGTGCAATTGGCTCTAATCATATAGGTTTTTTAATCCCTTGCCATAGAGTTATCTCAAAAAGTGGAGCAATGGGTGGATATAGATGGGGAATAAATAGAAAAAAAGCTATTTTGGATTATGAAGAACATAATTAAGATTTATATGAGTAAAAGAGTTCAAGAAAAGATTAAAGAGAAACATTACAATTTTTTCATTAAGAAAAGAGACTTTAAAAAAATACTATAAAGATAAATCATTTAAGTTATTTGATAAGGGTTTTGAAAATATATTAGAAGAGTATTTAAACTAAGTCCAGTGACCAAACTGGAATCTCTTATCCTCGTCAGCCAAAACTGTTACGGGCATCTATCACCATGGGCAAGTTTCCTATGCTGTAGGCGTATGGAAGGTCAATCTCCACCTCTTAGTTCTAATGCCGCAATTATAACTTATTAATCTAGTAAAGTCAATTTCTATTTTTTTGACTAACTCTTATTGTAAAAGCTTATTTTTGTCAAGATTTATAGCTATCCTTATAATCTGAACTTGAAGTGTGCAGGGTGATTTCATTAATTAAATATTTTAACAATAATCAAACTTTTATTTTTGTATTATATTTTTCTATCAAAAATCAAAAATGATAAATAAAATTAAAAAAACTAAAAGTTAAAATTCCGAATTTAAGGACAATAAATGTCAGTATTATTAGAAATGTCTATGTTTTCTAATTATACATTTTTTTTAATCTCAAATTAGAAAAGTCCTTAAAGTCGAACTTTTAGTTTTAAAACAGTAGAAATGAATGTATCACTTTTATGTATTAAAAATGATAAATAATTATAGTAAGTTTTATCTTTATTACTAATTGTATTTTAACTTAACCATGATAATTTTTTCTCCTTTTGTAAATTAAGTTTAAAGCTTTAATCTAAATGTTGTTGATGCATCAAAAATACTATAAAAATAGTATCCAATTGTTAAAATTTACATACATAATGTAAATTCATGTCCTCTTTACTTAAAACCGATTAAATTCTATTTTACTTCATAATATACTCCTTTCAAAAGCTTTTTTATATTTTATTTTACGCGTATGAAAGAATTATATACTTTTTGAAAAATTAATCCAGTGCGAAATATGATATTCATTAATTTTATAAAAATTTTTACTTATTTTTGACTTCGGTGACACATTATATAAAGTAACTCAAGAGCAAAGACTCCAAGCTCTAAAGAGCTTTTCGTCTTAGCAAATCAGAAGATATGTTTTCCATATCAAGAGAAATAACACTATCTAAAAAACTATCACTAATAAATGGAAACTGGACTAAACTTTTTTCACTTGTTATTCCATCTTTATAGATTGCTCGACCTTTAGAAAAATCTTGAACTTCTACCCATGTAATGTTTTCTCGAATATTATCTTTTAAATCAATTAGGTTAATATTGTAATCAGAAGAAGTAGATAATAAAACCCTTGAATTTATATTGTTAATCACCGAACTTGGTAAAACACTCGCATCCATTTTTTGGGCAAATAGAAACAGAAAAATAGATGAACTCCTACCTTGCATTGCAATCAATGCTAATTTGTTAAAAATCTCTTCTCTTAGATTTTTATCAGGATATACACTAATAGCTCCAATTTCATCAAATATAAGTAGGGTAAGCTCTTTTGTCTTTCTTGTATTGGTTCTTAGCATATCTTCTTGTGTAGTTTTTAAATCTTCTATAACAGTATCTAAGAAGCTATTTAATTTGTAAATATCCGATACAAATTGAACTTTATCAAGTTTTTCAAATCTCTTTAGTTCAACTCCACCTTTGAGGTCTACCATATACATTTTTTTAATACTACATAAATTGAAAAGGAAATTAATATTTAACATTTGCATGAAATTTGATTTTCCACTACCAGAACTTCCTACTATTATATGATGGTCTAAGGAATTTAAATCTCTATATAGTAATCCCTTTTCATTCATTCCTAAAAACAACTGATTAGGTTTAAATGGACTTCTATCTACTTCGTAGAGTTTTGGTAGCTTGTAGAAGCTTAGAACTATATTTTTGTCCTTTTTATGATAAATATTAACTTCATATCTTTTATCTATCAAACCTAAGAAGTGTAAAATTTGTTCTGTATTTTGTTTATAGTTATCTATATCAATTGCAACGAAATTTTTGTATTCAAGCTCAAACCTATCTAAATCCTTGCATAAAATCCTTTCAAGTACCTTTTTAGACCTTATTTTTCTAATAGCTACAAATCTATCTAAAAATAAATCTCTTTGTGCTCTATCATCCTTAAAATTGTTATGTAAGTTCAATGAATAAGGTAAGATAATATATTTCCAATATTTAATGTAGAAATATAATCTTTCAATTAAAACAATAGTGTATAGAAACATTAGTATATGAAGATTGTTCATAAAAGAGATATTTTGAATATAAATTAGTAGTGTGTAAATGCTGGTACTAACCAAGCCCCAAATAATGAGGCTTTTAAAAAAGCTAATAATTCCATAGAACATGGCTTTATCCTTTGATTATTAGCTCTAATTGTGTAAAATAGAGTTTCCCCTCGTAAGAGCTTATATTTACTGGTATTTTCACATTTTGACCCTCTTTGATACTTTGAATATCATTCTTATCAGTCATTTTAACCTTTTGAATATCTATTGTTCCATCCTCTTTTTTATTTAAAAATTGAGCATAGATAGTTTCTTCCTCTTTGTATGTTTTTTTTGCTACTGCATAAATGCTTCCAAGTAGTACAAGTTTTGTATTCATCTTAAATCCTCCATGATTAGATATTTTTCTTTTCTATAGGTGTAGTCACCTATGAGAAAAGTTAAGCTATCAATACGATAGCCACCGTTACTGGTAGGAGTTACTGTTTTAAAGTATTTAATGAAAGAGTTTTTAATATCTCCAAATTGTTTAACAATCGTTTGAGTGGCTTTTTTAATAATCTTTACTTTGTATATGTTCTTAAGAATAAAGTAAAAGATATTAATGCCCCTATCTTTTGCTTTTTGGAGTATTGAAGCTTTAGTATCACTATCTAAGTTATGGTAAATATTTCTATAATCTTCTAAACTCAAATCAAGGTTTGAGGTTGTCACTTGACGAATTTTATTTTTTCGCTTCCATCCATCATATAATCTAATAGAAAATGCATCTACATCAATAGACTTAGTAATATATTTCATAATGTACTTAGAAGCTCTTTTAATGCCAGTCTTTGACCTACTTGTTTCAATTTCTTTTAGTTCATCATCTATAAGTTGAAAGTCCACTTGTTTTAGATTGAACTCTTCTTTGACTTTTTCAAACTTAGCTTTAACTACTTTGATATCTGATTTTTCAACAAAAAAAAGACAATGAATATGGGGTACTAAAACTTTTGTCATCTCAAAAACCTTGATAAACATAAGTTCATTAACTGACCTTTTAACCCTTTTATAGAAAACTCTGTAAATATGTTGTAAATGGTCATAACCATACTTTATAGAGCTTTTTAAGTCATTAAAGATAAAAGATTTATTCAATGATGTATAAAGCCTTTCATCCTTATAGCTAACGGATTGAAAAGGATAAAATCTTTCATCAAGAGTGATAGTCAAAAAAATTGGGACAAGTCCTTTATCCTTTGCTAACTGCTCGATACAATACACTTTAGCTTCTATGCTTTTAGAATACTTCTTATAATGATTTTCAAAAGTGTAAGATGGTGTAATAAATTCACCAGTTGAAGACTTTACAAACTGTTTGTTTTTGAAAAAGCTTTGTTGCTTATGCTCTTTTTCTAAACTTAGTCTATAGTAATAGTCTCTAAGAGCTTTATACTCTTTGAATAATTTTGTGTTTTGAAGTCTTTTATTAGCATATATCTCTTTCATTTGTTCCTCCTATGCTAATAAATAGAAGTTTTTGAAAGAAATCGGACTAATTTACAAAAAATTCATAATTTATTTAGTAAAATAACTTATAAATTTTTTTAAAGGTTAGCTATGAAATTTTTAAAAACAATTTCAATGATTTTAATGATAATCTTATTTACAGCTTGTGTGGGTGGAAAAGTATATGTTCACTCGAACTATTCACCACAAAGATTTGCATATGATAAAGCAGTTTGTAATAATTTTGCTCGAGGTTCTTATGGAAATATTCCATATCAGAATATACCTTCTTATGATAATAAATATAATGTTTCAGGGTATGTGAACAATCAATATTATAGTGGAACAATAACACAACAACCAACAATGCAACAAAGTATGAATAATATTGCAATGAGTGTTGCAAATATTGTACATCAAAATAGACTTGAAGAAGCATTTGATGCATGTATGTTCCAAAAAGGTTGGACTTTGCAAAACAACAATATTAGACCAATTTTTGATGAAGATGGCTTTGATGGCTCTGGATATAATAAACAAGGCTTAGACAGAGATGGTTTTTATGTAAATGGTTTTAATAAATACAATATAAATAAGTATACAAATACAAAATATGACAAAAATGGTTATGATGTAAATGGTTATGATAGAGATGGCTATAATATAAATGGTTATGATAGTGATGGCTATGATAAAAATGGTTTAAATACATTAAAATATACTAAAGATGGTTTTAATGAAGACGGTTATGACAGAGATGGATATGACAGAGATGGATATGACTTTGATGGTTACAACAGAGACGGCTATGATAGGAATAATGTTCATATGAGTGAGAAATTTAAATTAAATGGATAAAAGTCATAAATTAGAAAAGTATAAAGCAGAACTACAAAAGTGGGTTAATCAACATCAGTATCAACATAATGAAGATTTAGAGTTATTGGGAGTGTTAAAAATTCTGTGTCAATCTGAT
>CBFIGT010000108.1:0-7923 GCA_965662175.1 Arcobacter sp.
ACCTTTATTGCATCTGTTGGACAAACTTTTAGACAGAATCCACATGAAGTACAGTTTTGTGTTATTTGGGGTCTAAACATACCAAGAAATTCAATGGCATCATCTAAACAGGGGTCTTTGCAAGAAAAACACATTGTTTGATTCCAACTTAAACATTTTAGTATATCTATCTCTATTTTAGTATTAATACTCTTTTTATAATCAAGTTTTAAAACCTCACTTGGACAAACCTTAGCACACTCATCACAAAAAGTACAACCACTATTTGAAAAATCAAGCTTTGGTGTTTTATCTTCTTGAATAACTATAATATTAACTTCACAAGAACTAGCACATAAACCATCACAAGAAATACACTCTTTTAAAAATAACTCTTCATTATCATAATATGGTGGTCTTATTATTTTCTCTTGCTTCTGCTCATTTTTATTAAAAGAGGAAGCAAGAGAGCTAAATAGCTCTCTTCTTTTCATAATTTATTTTACACCCTCATTGATATTATCAATTAAGTTTGATGAATTATTTGCGCCATCTTTTCTAAAATCTGCTTGAAACTCATTTTCAACTAATGGTTTTGTTTCAGATTGTGGAGCATGACATTGACTACAGTTAAATCTAGCACCTGCAAGGTGAGCTAATTTTTTCTGTTCAGGAACTTTTACATCACTTGTATTATCAATTTCCATTCCCTCTTTTAAGATTTTACCATTTTCAGCTAAAGAAGTTTGAGGTCTTAAGTCAGTAAAATGTGATTTTGGAATTGGTGTTGCTCCCATAGATTCAGCAATAGCTGGATCATGACAAGCTGTACATTGATTGTTGTTAATTGTAATTGGCAACATTCCCTCTACACTATGTGGAACCATTGGTGGAGCATTTTCAAAGGCTCTTTCTATTTTAGTTGATGTTCCAGCTGCTGCTTCTTTATATGAAGTTTTATCTGGAGTTACTGTATTTTCAGCATATAAATCAACTTTTCTAAGTCCTAATGATTCTTCTGAATATGTTTTTTGTGCTACTGTACAACCTGTTATAAAAATTGCAGCTGCAGTTGCTAAACTAAAAGCTATAGTAGTAATTTTCATTTTTTTTCTCCTATTTTTTTTGTAAATCTATTAATTATTGAAAAATTTAAAGCATCATCATCACAAACCTCTATACATCTTGCACAGTTTGTACACTCACCTGAAAGAACAGGTGTAGACTCTTTTGAAATCATCCATAAAACCTGTTTCTCAGGACAGATTTCTTTACATTTCATACAAGCTGTACATTTTTCATAGTCGTGATTAACTCTTAAAAAACTAAATTTTCCTAAAAGTGAATAAAATCCACCAAGTGGGCAAATATGACCACACCAACCATTTTTTAAAACAAAAAGGTCAAACAAAAATATTATAAGCATAGCAGCCCAACCAAAACCAAGTCCAAAGATTAAACCTCTATGAACCATAGATATTGGAGAGATAAACTCAAAAGCACTTAATCCCAAAATCGTAGATAAAACTAAACTAAGCCCTAAAACAGCATATCTAGTTTTTCTACTAGCTGGTTGTCTTTTTTGTATTTTATCGAATCCCATTTTTCTTCTAATATATGCACTAAAATCAGTGATTATATTTACAGGACAAACCCAAGAGCAAAAAACTCTGCCACCTACTAAAAAGTAGAAAAAAGATATTATTAAAGCACCTATTAAAACATTTGTAGCAATTAAAGCTCCTGCAAAAAGCATTTGTATTACAGCAAAAGGGTCACTTAATGGAATAGTTCCAAGAAGTAAAGAACTACTTAAATTACCTTGTAAAATATTAATTCCATAACCATTTGCTAATATCTACAAAGCCATAACAGAAACTTGTGATAATCTTCTTAATATTAGGAATCTATTTTTAATAATTATATTGCTCATTTTAATAAGTCCCCCATATCATTTAAAGAATCAATAGCACTCTCTTTACTTATCTCTGTTCTTGTTTTTATCTCTGTTGCATCTTTAACTCTGTTTTGGTCTTTTTGATCCCACCCTTTTACATAGTAGTTCCCAGCACGACCAAGTGCAACTTCTCTAGGTAAGACAAAAATTGCTGCTTTTTCAGTAACACAGGCTCTTTCACATAATCCACATCCTGTACATACATCAGCATGAACAACTGGTTTCATAAATGAGTGTTTTCCTGTTCTACTATTTTTCTCATATTCAATAGTGATAGCTTCACCTAAAATTGGACAAGCCCTGTAACATGCATCACATTGTATCCCCCAAAAGGCAATACAGTTTTGTGAATCAACAACTGCAACACCCATTTGTGATTTATTGATATCTAGAACCCCATTTGTGCTTACAAGCTTTTCATCTAAAGCATTTGTAGGACAAACAGGAACACATGGAATATCAGTACACATATAACAAGGTATTTCCCTTGGTGTAAAAAATGGTGTTCCAAGTGGTTTGTTATCACCTGGTTTTGCTAATTTTAAAGTATCAAAAGGGCAGGCTTCTACACACATACCACATTTAATACAAGTTGCTAAAAAATCTTTTTCATTTAAAGCACCAGGTGGTCGAAGTATTAGTTTTGAAGCTGTAACTTCATCAACATATGCACTCCAAATAAGACCACCTAAAGCTGTAAGACCTACAGCTCTAGCACTTTTTAAAAGAAATTCTCTTCTATCACTATTCATTTTTGCTTCTTTTTAATTTTTTATGCTTTGTAAATTTTTACAGCACATTTTTTATAGTCTGTTTGTTTTGATTGAGGACAAGTGTAATCTGCACAAACTTTATTAATAAATACTTTTTCATCAAACCAAGGAACAAAAACTAAACCTCTTGATGGTCTATTTCTTCCTCTTGTTTCAACTCTAGCTTTTACTTTTCCTCTTCTACTTTCAACCCAACATAAACCACCTTGAGATACATCATATTTTTTTGCATCTTCAGGGTGCATATAACATAATGCTTCTGGAACAGCTCTATATAATTCAGGAACTCTCATAGTCATAGTACCTGAGTGCCAGTGCTCTAAAACTCTTCCCGTACTCATCCAAACTGGATACTCTTCATTTGGCATTTCAGGTGCATCCATATAAGGTCTTGCAAATATTTTTGCTTTATTTGCTAAAGATTTTTTATTTTTATCTGTAATTCCCATTAAATTACCTTGAGGTAATGCTTTTGCTAAAGTTCCATAAAATGCAAAATCACTATCTGGTTTTGCTTTTTTAGCATATGGGTCATATTTAGTATTAAATCTCCATTGTGTCTCTTTACCATCAACAACTGGCCATTTTAATCCTCTAACTCTATGATAAGTATCAAAATCAGCTAAATCGTGTCCATGTCCTCTTCCAAAATCAGCATACTCTTCAAATAGATATTTTTGTACAAAGAATCCATATCCATTAAATACTTTTCCATCACTTCCTACAACATTTCTACTATCACCAAATGCTTCAGTATTATCATATCCAGCTTGAATAGGGTCATCTAAATCAACTTTATAAGATTTTGCTTTATCATTTGCAAATAAAATTTCATACATAGTTGTATTTTCATCATAACCCATTTTTTTAGCATCAGCAATTACATCAGGAAGTTTTACTTTTCCACCTGTACTCTCTAATACTTGTTCACCCCATAAATCTTTAACTGTAAATCTTTTTGATAACTCAATCCATTGCCAAGTATCAGACATTGCATCACCTACAGGTAATACTTGTTGTCTCCAGTGTTGTGTTCTTCTTTCAGCATTTCCATAAGCTCCCCATTTTTCATAAATCATAGCAGATGGTAAAATTAAGTCAGATACTTTTGCAGAAATTCCTGGATATCCATCAGATGTAACAATAAAGTTATCCATTTCTCTTGCTGCTTTAATCCAGTGTGATGCTGATGCTGTATCTTGATAAGGATTACAAACATTTACCCAAGCAAATTTCATAGAACCATCTTCTAAGTCCCTATGAATTTTCATAATATGTTGGTGACCTTTTGGATTTAGTGTTCCCTCAGGAACTCTCCAAGAGTTTTCAGTAATTTTTCTATGTTTTGGATTTGCTACCATCATATCAGCTGGTAATCTATGTGCAAATGTTCCAACTTCTCTAGCTGTTCCACAAGCACTTGGTTGACCTGTAAGTGAAAATGCACCAGAACCAGGTTTTGCTTGTTTATTTAGTAAAAAGTGAACATTATATGCTAATGTATTTACCCAAGTACCTCTTGTATGTTGGTTCATACCCATAGTCCAAAAAGATACAATTTTTCTATTTTTTTCTATATATAAGTCAGCTAATTGTTTGATTTTTTTCATAAATACTTCATCAGATTCATCAGGGTTACCTTTTGAAACTTGAGTTGTATATTCAGCTGTATATGGCTCTAAGAATTTTTTATACTCTTCAAATGAAATTTCCCAGTGTTTTAATTCAGCTGGTTTATTAACCATTGTATCACCCTCTTTATAACCATAAGGTGCAAGTGCAGGTGCTTCATCAGCAGAAACTATTTTTTCCATCTCTTTAGAAACAGTTTCCATCTCTTTTGCTGTATATTTACCCTCTTTAATAGATTTTTCATCTGATCTTCTCATCCCATAACCCATATTTACAGGACTTGCTGCAAATACAATATGCTCTTTAACAAAATCCCAATCAATAGATTCAGGGTGATTATATACAATCTCTCTTGCAATATAATTCCATAATGCTAAGTCAGAGTTTGGTTTAAAAATAATTTCAATATCAGCTAAGTCTGAAGTTCTATGTCTATAAGTTGAAAGGTTTATAACTTTTACTCTTTCGGGATCTGTTAGTTTTCTATCAGTTACCCTTGACCATAAAATAGGGTGCATCTCTGCCATGTTTGAACCCCAAGATACAACTGTATCAGTTAACTCAATATCATCATAACAACCACTTGGTTCATCAATACCAAATGTTTGATAAAAACCAACAACAGCAGATGCCATACAGTGTCTAGCATTTGGATCAAGTGCATTTGATCTAAATCCACCTTTCATCATCTTTTGAGCTGCGTACCCCTCCATAACAGTATATTGTCCTGATGCAAATACACCAATACCCTCAGGACCTTTCTCTTTAAGTGCTTTTTTGATGTGGAATTCCATTTCATCAAAAGCTCTTTCCCAAGAAACAGGAGCAAATTTACCTTGTTTATCAAATTCACCTTTTGCATTAACTCTTAATAAAGGTTGTTTTAATCTATCCGCACCATACATAATTTTAGCATTGAAGTAACCTTTAATACAGTTAAGTCCTCTATTAACAGGTGCTGCTGGGTCACCTTTAACTGCAACTATCTTACCACCTTTAGTAGCAAGCATAATTCCACAACCTGTACCACAAAATCTACAAGCTGCTTTATCCCATCTCCAGCCACCTTCTGCCTCATTTGCTTTAGCTTGAACAGATGTTGGTACACTCATACCAATAGCTGCTGCTGCACTTGCTGCTGCTGAGCTTTTTAAGAATTCTCTTCTTGATAGCGTCATTGTATCTCCTTTTAAAATTTTAGTCATAATTTTTTAACAAGCTAATTCTAACAGTTAATAAAAACATAATCTTTGACTTTAGTCAATTTTTATAAGTTTTAATTAAGAGTAAAATTGTCCTATATTATTAAACATTAGTTTGATATAATGATAAAAAATTAAAATATAAGTTATAAGGTAAAATAATATGAATTTCCATACATTTATAAAAGCTGTTGGAACAGGTCCTAAATCAAATAGAGAATTAACACAAGAAGAGATGAAAGATTGTATTCATCAAATATTAAATAAAGATGTTCCTAGTGAACTAATTGTGGCATTTTTATTGGGTTGGAGAGTTAGACTTGAAACTAATGCTGAATTGAAAGCTACACTTGAAGTATGTACAAAATATATGAAAAAAGTAAATATTCCTAACTCAATTGAGTTAGGTTTTCCTTATGATGGTAAAACTGACCAAACATATTTATTTCCTTTAGTTGGAAAATATCTTAAAAAATTTGATTTAGATATTGTTGTTAGTGGTGATTTTATGCAACCTGCAAAAGATGGAATAAGTGTAAAAGATATTTGTACAAATATAAAACTTGAAGATAATATTCACTTTTTTGATAGGGCACAGTTTTTACCAAAACTAAGTGAAATAACTGATTTAAGAAAGATGTTAAAACTAAGAAGTGCATTTAATACAGTAGAAAAACTTCTAAATCCAGCAAACTCAAAGTATGCTTTAACATCAGCATATCACAAACCTTATGTTGAAAAGTATAGTGAAATATTTGCTTCAAATTATGAGAAATTTGTAGTTGTAAAAGCAGCTGAGGGAAGACCTGAAATATTTGATAAATCTAAAGCTTGGCTAAAAACTGAAAATGGATTAGAAGAGTTTATAATTGAACCCTCATATTATGGAATAGGGGAAGTAGAGAAGTTTGAGAATATAAGCTTAGCTCAAGCCATAGAACAAATTGAAAATCCAAGTGCAAACTTAGAGAAACTAGCAAAACTAAATGCAGCACTTCATCTTTTTTGTGCAAATAAAGCAAGTGATTTAAATAGTGCTTATGAGATGCTTGATTAATGATTTTTTTTCCAATATCTTTAAATTTAGAAAATAAAAAAATATTATTTGTTGGTGCTGGGAATATTGCTAAAGCCAAAATAATCAAATTACTTGATTTTGCAAAAGATATTACTGTTATATCAAGAGAGATTGATGAAGAGTTAAAAGAGTATGACTTAACACTTTTAGAAAAAGAGTATGAAAAAGGTGATATAAAAGGTTTTGATATAGTTATTGCAACAGCAAATAATATAAGACTTCAAGCAGAAATTTATAAAGAAACAAGAGAAGAAAAGATTTTATATACCTGTGTAGATTTACCTGAGTTTTGTGATTTTACATTCACTTCAATTCTAAAAAAAGATGATTTGATGATATCTATTTCAACAAATGGCTCAAGCCCTGCATTTACCAAAGAGTTAAAAAACTATCTTGATAAAATAATTCCAAATAGTGTAGGGGAGTTTTTAAATGAAATGAAAAACTATAGAAAAACTCTTCCAAAGGGAGTGTCAAGAATGGAGTTTCTTAGAAAAAAAAGTAGTGAGTATATAGAAAGTTGGAAAAATGAAAAATGATTTAAAAAAGATATTTTTATTTGATGATTTAGATGATGAAACAGTAGATAAAATCTCAAGTTTTTCAAGTTTGGTGAAAGTTCCTAAAAATGGAATTTTATTTTATGAGGGGGATTTTTCAAACTCATTATATATTTTAAAAAAAGGAATTGTAAAACTCTATAAATCAACATCAAATGCAAAAGAGGTTGTTTTAAAATATTTTAGCGATAATGAACTAATTGCAGAGGTTGCAAACTTTGAAGAGATAAATTATCCAGCAACTGCTCTAGCTTTTACTGATATTGAAGTTATAAAAATTGATTTTGCACTATTAAAAGAGATTATTTTTGAAAAACCTGAATTAAGTTATAAGATTATGACTTCACTTATAAAAAAAATAAAAAACTTGGAAAATGTGATTTCAAATCAAATTGTACTTGATTCAAATGAGAGAGTTGCAAAATATATTTATGAGCATGGTTAGACATTTTTTTCAACTAAAAATGTGATTATTGCTGAGATGTTAAATATTTCAGCTGAAACATTGTCAAGAATATTAAGAGTTTTTAAAGATGAAAATATTATTGATAGTTCCAAAAAAACAATTGATAAAAATAGATTAAAAAACTATTTTAACTAAAACAAGGGAGAGATAATGCACTTAAAAATAGCCCAAATAGAAGATATTGATAATATATTAAAACTACATGCTAAATACCAATTAGCCACAATCAAAGAAGAAGATAAAAAAGATGGTTTTGTAACTACAGGTTTTTCAAGT
>CBFIGT010000109.1:0-7898 GCA_965662175.1 Arcobacter sp.
AAAATGTTATGGTTTTATTTAATAAAGTATCAATAATCTCTAATTTTGAATTTTCTAACTCCATTGTATCATCTTTTAAAAGATGAGTATTTATATTTAATAGCTCATAATTCATAAAATGAAGATTCCATTCTGTTAGATAGTTTAGTGTTGAAACTTCATCACTTGATAAATCAATCTCTACTTTAATAGAGTTTTTATCATAATTAAATGTTTTACAAATTGTTGTTGTTTTTTTACTCTGTTTATAAACACCACCAATTCTATAAAATGTTATGGAGTTTTCATCAACATTTTTTACATCAAAATTTTGATTTGTAAAATCTCCATACTCTTTAAACTGACATTTTTGAAACTCTTCTAAGCTTAAAGATTTATCACAAATATGATCAATAGCTGATTTTTTATTATACCAGTCTTTGTACATTTGTACATCTTCTTTTGTATATAAAATAGACGAATGAATTGATTCAATTTCATCATTTTCATTCTCTATTGAAGAATTTTCTACCTCAGACTCTTCAATTTTTTTTATTTTGTCATGGTATGTTTCATGATATCTTGTAAGTGTATTTTGATAATTAAATCTCTCTTTTCTTAAATCAAGTTCAACAATTTGTGCACCATAGATATCTGTGATTGCTATTAAATCTTTTGTATAGTGTTTATACTCTAATTTTGAATCTAAATCTATATCATATGTTTCATAACCTTTTTCACCTAAAGATAAATTTTCACACTCAATTATATATGTGTAAGTATTATCTCTTAAGTTTGGAAGATAAATTCCTCCAAAAACACCATGCCATAATACATCATTGCATTGTGTTTTATGTAAAGCATCTTCATACTCTAATGTTTGATTTGGCTTTTTTGATAACTCTAGTGATCTTTTATGAATCCAATTACTTTCATTGTATTTAATAAAGAAGTTTTTCCAAATACCACCTCTTATTAGATACTCTTTCTCTTCATGTATGTTTACTAAATCAAGATAATCCCTTGAAATATTTGGCAAGGTTGACCACTCTCCCATCTCATGGTATGAAACTGTTGGTAAATATGCAAGAGATATTCCACTGTTTTTTTCATAAAACTCTCTAAATGTTGTTATATTTATACTCTCATCATCAATTGATTTTTGGAAGAATTTTTTTAGCCACTCTTTTTTATAAACTTTTTCATAAGTTTTTGGCCAAACTCCAAACTTCTCACCATCATCAAAAATAATAGCTGCATTTTCACCCTCTATATTTTTAAATGAGTGAAGTTTTTCCATAGTATCATCAATTGTTGCAAAGGGAATAATATATCTTAAATCTTTGTTTATTGGAAAAAGTGCCATGGTATTATTACTATTTTCTGTTATAAAATAACCATTTAATCTATTTTTTTCAAAACCTGATGCAATTAAGTGATAATCATCAACTATCACATATTCAACATCACATTTTTTTAAATCATCAATTATAGAATCATCCCAAATTCTTTCAGTTAACCACAAGCCTTTTGCTTTTTGATTAAAATTCTCTTCTATAAATTTTGATAATTTTTGTATCTGTTTTACTCTACTTACACTTGGAATAGAGGCTAAAATTGGTTCATAATAACCACCTGTAAAAAACTCTATTTGAGCTGATAGAGATTTGATTAATTCAAACAACTTTGTATCATTTTTTTTGATATACTCAAAAAGCCAACCACTAAAGTGAACTGAACACTTAAATTTTGGATACTCTTTAAGTGTTTCGAAAAAAGGTCTATAAGATTTTTCAATAATTTCAAATATAACACTATCAAAGTTATCAATTGGTTGATGACAATGAATTCCAAAAAGTAAATTTGTTTTCAATTTTTTGCCTTTTTTTGCCTTGTTTATATATTAGCTTTGAAAGTTTACAAGATAATTACAAAAAAACATATGAAACTATAATGTAACTGAAGTAAAATATTATTATAATTAGGTATAAAAAACAAAGGAAACAGTATGTCATTAAAAGTAGCAATAAATGGAACAGGTAGAATTGGTATTATCGCAATTAAAATTGTGATGTCAAGAAGTGATATGGAGTTGGTTGCAATAAACACTACATGTGATTTAGATATGTTAGTTTATTTATTAAAATATGATTCTGTACATATTGGAATTGATGCTTCAATATTAGATGATAATCATTTGAGTATAAATGGTTGTAAAGTAAGAGTTTTTAGTGATAGAGACCCAAGTAAACTTGGATTTGGAGAGTGTGGTGCTAAAGCTGTAATAGAGTGTACAGGTGCTTTTTTAACAATTGAAAAATGTCAAGCTTATTTAAAAGATGGAGTTGAAAAGGTTATTATGAGTGCGCCTGCAAAAGATGATACTCCAACTTATGTATTAAATATCAATACAGATGAGTATAAAGGTGAAGCAATTATTTCAAATGCTTCATGTACAACAAATGCACTAGCTCCAATTTGTAAGGTAATAGATAATGCATTTGGAATAGAAAATGGTTTAATGACTACAATTCATTCATATACAAATGACCAAAATATTCTTGATGTAAAACATAGTAAAGATAAAAGAAGAGCTAGAGCAGCTGCTATTAATATGATTCCAACTACTACAGGTGCTGCTAAAGCTATTGGTAAGGTTATGCCAAATTTAAAAGGAAAGTTAAATGGTTATGCTATGAGAGTACCAACTGTTGATGTATCAATAGTAGATTTAACTGTAAATTTAAAAAAAGCTGTTACAAAAGAGGAAGTTAATTTAGCTATTAAAGAGGCTAGCGAAAAAGAGTTTCTTGATTTAATTGAAGTTGATGTTGACCAAAGGGTATCAAGTGATTTTATAGGTAGTTCTTACTCTTCTATTTTTGTTCCTGATATGACATGTGTAGTTGATGAAAAAACAGTAAAAGTTTTAGCTTGGTATGACAATGAGTGGGGATATACAAGTAGACTTGTTGATATGACATATTTTGTAAGTACTTTTGAAAAATAGTGAGTTTTAGATGTCAATAGCTATAATGACTTCAGGTGGTGATTGTGCTGGTATGAATCCTGCTATTAAGCAGTTTGTTGATTATTGTTATGATCAAGGAATTAAGCCTTATTTGATTTATGATGGACTTGAGGGTTTAATTGATGGTAATATCAAAATTGCAAAATATGAGGATGTTGCTGGAATTATGCATTTAGGTGGAACAATAATTCGTTCATCTAGGTCAAAAAGATTTTTTGAGTATGAGTATAGAAAAATAGCTTATGATAATTTGAAAGCTTATGATATTGATAAAATTATAGTTTTAGGAGGAGATGGGTCATTTAGAGGTTTAAATCAATTCCATAAAGATTTTGGAATAAACTTTATAGGAATTCCTGCAACTATTGATAATGATATTTTTGGTACAGATTATTGTTTAGGTGTTGATACCGCTTTAAATATAATAAGACAAGCTACAGATGCTATTAGAGATACATCAGCCTCTTTTAAAAGAGCTTGTGTAATTGAGACTATGGGTAGAGATTGCGGATATTTAGCTTTAATATCAGCAATTACCTGTGGTGCTGAGGTATGTATAATACCTGAGCTTGATTATGATTTAGAATCTATTGGTAAAAGGCTTAAAAAAGAGCTTGAAGATGGAAGAAAGTATATTGTTTGTGTTGTTGCTGAGGGCTGCAATGGAAAAACTTGTACTTCAACTCAAGAGTTAGTAAAATGGCTTGAAGAGGATATTAAAATAGAGACTAGGGCTACTATTTTAGGTCATGTTCAAAGGGGTGGAAATCCAACTGTCTTTGATAGACTTATGGCATCAGAGTTTATTACATTAGCTGTTGATAAAATATTAGAAGAAAAAGTTGCAAATGTAATAGTTTATAAAGAGAGCAAATTCAAATTTGAGACAATTGAGTATATTAATTCTCAAAAGTATCAAATTAGAGAGGATTTAATCTCCTTGGGAAAGAGATTAACAAACTAAAAATAAGTATAATGATTACTTATGGTATAAAAGATTTAAAAATTAAAGGATTTATATGAAAGCAATAGTTTTAGCAGGGGGATTTGGAACAAGAATCCAACCTTTAACAAATTCAGTACCAAAGCCAATGTTACCAATTTTAAATAGACCTATGATGGAACATATCATTTTGAAATTAAGAGATGAATTAGGTATTACTGAAATTGGGGTATTATTATATTTTAAACCTGAAATTATAAAGAACCATTTTAAAGATGGAAAAGATTTAGGTGTAAATATTCAATACTTTTTACCCGATGATGATTACGGTACTGCTGGGGCTGTTGCATTTGCTAGAGATTTTTTAGATGATACTTTTATCATAGTAAGTGGAGATTTAGTTACAGATTTTGATTTAAAAGCTATAAAAAAGTTTCATGAGAAAAAGAAATCAAAATTAACTATTACTTTAACACCTGTGGAAAATCCACTTCAGTTTGGAGTAGTTATTGCAAATGAAGATGATAGAATTGAAAAATTCTTAGAAAAACCTAGTTGGGGTGAGGTTTTTAGTGATACTATTAATACAGGTATTTATGTAATAGAACCAGAAATCTTAACACATATTCCATATAAAGAGAACTTTGATTTTGCTAAAGATTTATTTCCAAAACTTATGAGAGAAGATATTCCTTTATGGGGATGTCCACTAACAGGTTATTGGAGAGATGTTGGTAATCCAGAGAGTTATAGGGATGTTTATAAAGATATTCTTCAAAAAGAGATTAAGCTTACATTTAAAGGTGAAATGACTGAGTTTGAAAATGGTGTTTTATATTCTGAAGAGAAGCTATCTTTACCTGAAAAAATTAGAATAAAAGGTATTGTAGTTATTGGAAAAAATGTTTCAATTGCTGAGGGAGTTACTTTAGATAATTGTGTAATTGGAAATAATGTAAAAATTAGAAAACACTCTGAAATTATAAATACTGTTTTATGGGATAATGTTACAGTTGGTTCAAAAGTTAAACTAAACAACGCTGTAATTTGTAATGACAATATAATAAAAGATGATAGTAAAGCCTCTTTAGGTGTTATTGTTGCTGAAAATTGTGAGATTAATAAAAAAGTATCTATTGAAAGAGATATTATAATTTGGCCTGATAAGGTTATAGAAGCATCTTCTGTTGTAAGTACTAATATTATTTGGGGAAATAAATATAAATCATCTATTTTTGAAAATGGTTCAGTTATTGGAAGAACAAATATTGAGTTATCATGTGAAATGTCAACAAAACTAGCTGAAGCATTTGGTTCAATTTTACCAGTTGGTAGTAATATTTATATTTCAAGGGATTATCATAAAAGTACAAGAATGCTTAAAAGAGCCTTCGTAAGTGGTATTTTATCATCAGGTATTAATGTTATTGACCCTTTAAATGTACCATCAAATGTTATGAGACACTGCTTAAGTAGTAATGAAGATATAGCAGCTGGTGTTCACTTTAGACAATCAGTTTATGACCCTGCTGAAACAGAAGTTGTTTTTTATACAAGTGAGGGTTTAGGTATTGATTCTAAAATTGCTCAATCTATTGAAAGAGTTTTCTTTAGAGAAAACTTTAGAAGAGTAAAATATACTGAAATTGGAGATTTAACAGAAGTTTTCCATATGAAAGATAATTATGTGGATGCTATATTAAACTCTTTTGATAAGAGTTTATTTAAAAAATCTGAATTAAGAGTTGTAGTTGATATTATGAATGGTTCAACATCAGATATATATCCAAATATTATAAATGAGTTTGGGATTGAAAATATTATATTAAATGCACACAAAAGTGATAATGTATTTAATAATGATGTTCTTAAAACTCAAAATAATATGCAAAATATTGTTAGAGCTATGAACTTAGATTGTGGTTTTATTATCTATCCAAATGGTCATAAACTTCAAGTTATTCAAAATGATGGTAAACTAATTTATGACTTTGTGTTATTGCTTGCAGTTATAAAACTTTTAGATATTACAACTGATAAAAAACTAAGAGTTTTACTTCCTGCTTGGGCACCTGATTTTATGCAGTTTAAAAATATTGAGATTGTAAAAGAGAAACTAGACAATTTTAAAGCAGCACAGTTAAAAGAGTATGATTTAATAGCTGATACAGATGGGCATTTTGCATTTAGTGAGTTTGGATTAAATAAAGATGCTATTTTTACTAGTTTTAAAATATTAGAACTAATAGAAAAATCGGGAACTTCATTATCAAAAGTTGTAGATATGATTCCTGAGTTTGTATATAGAGGTGAAAATATTCCTTGTCCAAGCTCTAAAAAAGGAAAAATCATGAGAAAATTCCTTGAAGATTCAGGTGATTCAACTAGTTCTAATGTGGATGGTGTAAAAATCAATCTAAATGAAGAAGAGTGGATTTTAATGGTTCCTGACCAACATAATGAGTTTTTAAATCTTTATATCCAAGCAGAAGATGAAAAAAGTGCTGGAAAGATTTTTTATAAATATCAAGATAAAATAGAAAAGTGGATAAGTGAGTAAAAAATTATATTTGTCATTTTTATGGCACATGCATCAACCTTATTATAAGGACGATAACAATAATAAAACATTAATGCCTTGGGTTTTTTTACACTCAATAAAAGATTATTATGATATTCCTTGGTATTTGGAACAATTTGGTAAATCAAAGGCTACATTTAATTTAGTACCATCATTAATAGAACAAATTGATAGTTATATAAATGGTACTTCAAATGATAAGTTTTTGGAAATCCTTAAAAAAGATATCTCTTCTATAACATTAGAAGAGGAGGCTTTTTTAGAGGAGTACCTTTTTTTACCAAATATTGAGAATATGATAAAACCTTTTCCAAGGTTTTATGAACTTTATTTAAGATACAAAGAGGAGAAGAGTTTTAAAATTTTCTCAAATGAGGAGATTGTTGATTTAGAAACTCTCTTTTTACTCTCTTGGTGTGGAGTTTATTTAAGAGAAAATAATCTTTTTGTAAAAGAGTTATTAGCTCAAGGAAGAGATTTTGCACATTATCAAAAACTTCAATTAATTGATGAATTGATGAGTTTTTTAAAACAAATAGTTCCTTATTATAAAAAGTTAAGTGATGAGGGAAGAATTTCTATCTCTACAACACCTTTTTGTCATCCGATTTTGCCACTATTATTAGATAGAAATAGTGCTGTAGAAGCTAAACCTAGTGTAGTATTACCTAGTTCTATTGCAAATTATGAAGATTTTGCGAAGCTTCAAGTTTCAAGTGCTGTAGAGTTTTTTGAAAAGAAATTTGGAAAAAGTGTAAGTGGTTTTTGGCCCTCAGAGGGAAGTGTTAGTAATAAAACTGTTGAATTATTATCTTCTCAAGGTGTAAAATGGATGTGCAGTGATGAAGAGATTTTATTTAAGTCTTTAAATAATTTCAACAAACAAAATCTTTATAAACCATATAAAATTGATAGATATAAACAGAGTATGAATCTTTTTTTTAGAGATAAATATTTAAGTGATTTAATTGGTTTTGAATATAGCAAAAAAAATGCAAAAGAGGCTGCACTTGATTTTATTTCCCATCTAAAAAATATATATTTAAACTCTAGTGATAACTCTTTTGTTTCTGTAATTTTAGATGGAGAAAATGCTTGGGAATTCTTCCCAAATAATGCAATAGATTTTTTTAAAGAGCTTTATAAGGCATTGGATGAGCAAAATTGGTGTGAAACTGTAGTTTTTGATGAGGTAAATAGCTTAGAAAACTTAGAAGTTAGCACTTTAGATACACTTGCAAGTGGAAGCTGGATAAATGGTAATTTTGATATTTGGATAGGAAGTAGTGAAAAGAATAGAGCTTGGGAGTTACTTGATTTAACAAAAAATCAATATGATTTAGTAAAAGATAGTTTATCTCCTG
>CBFIGT010000110.1:0-7838 GCA_965662175.1 Arcobacter sp.
TGCAAAACAGTTCTTAAAACAAGAGATTATTATTGATGAAAAACTTTTTGAAACACCTTTAGATGAGTATTTGCAAAATTGTAGTCTAAATAAAAAGATAATAGTTAATTCAATGGCAAAAGAGTTAAGTAGTTTTAATAAAAATAAAATAGAGTTCCTAAATCTTGGTACTTTTCAAGTAAATTTAATGGATGCTCAAAAAATAGCTGAAGAGTATGATTTTATTTTTGATTATAGTAAACTATTTGATATAAAAGAGAACTTTTTATATTTCAATATATATTTTCAAGAGATTGAAACAAATTTTCAATCACCATTATTTCAGTTTTTTGCATATAAAGATGGAGTAGCTAATTTTGAAGATAATTTAAATAGAAACCTTTTTGAGTTAAAAAACCCTTTTGACCCCTATTTGAGTTTAGAGATTTATCAAAATGAAAAGAGTAAGGATTTTGTGAAAAATTTGATTGCTAATTATATTGTATATTCTAAGATTTATAAAAAAGAGGAACTTTTAATGGATAATTTCCTTAAAAGTTCAATAGAGTCTCTTGATTTTTTTGATTTCTAAATTTTAAAGAGAGAGTTTTATCCTCTTCATTTTTATCAAATTTCACTAAATAATAAGTTGCCCAACTATTTTTTAGTGGAATAGAGTTAATTAATTCAGAATCATTAGTCAGTTTAGTTAATTCTGTATATTTTTTTTCATTTAACTCAATATCAAAACTATCACTTTTTTCCACTTCATAAATTGAAACAATAAAGTTTACAAATTTATCATCATACTTTTCATCAACATTGTTTAAATAAGTAGCTGTAAATATTGCTTTTACCTCATTATTTATCAAAATATCACTTTTTTTAGTCTCTTGTAAAGATTTTAAATAAAACTCATCTTTATCAAAATATTTTGTTATGGAATAAGAACTACAAGCAGAAAAAAAGAGAGTTGAAATAAAACCTAAACTTATTAAAAATTTATTCATAAAAACTCTCCTATTAATTATTTTTTGTGATTTTACACTAAAGATACTTTAACCATCATTTAGATAAAATCTTCGTTATGAAAAATAGTAAAAAAAATTTAGCTGTAGCTTTTACAGGACCATCAAATAGTGGAAAAACAACATTAATTGTTAAAGTGGCTTCGATTTTACAAGATAGAGGCTTTAAAGTTTGTATAGTAAAACATGACCCAAAAGATAAAGCAACTTTTGATAGAGAAGGAAAAGATTCTTTCAAGTTTTTTCAAACAGGTGCTGATATCGCTGTTGTAGGACCTACTAGAACTACTATGTTTAAACATCAAACATCAACAATTGAAGAATTAATTAATATGTTTGATGATTTTGATTATTTGCTTGTTGAAGGTCTAAAAACTCTGCCACTACCTAGAATTGCTATTTTTAGAGATTTAATACAAGAGTCATATTTTGAAGTTACTGATGTTATTGCAACTGACCATACAATTAAAAATGTTCCGGATGGTATGCAAAAATTAGATTTAAATAATCCAGAAGAGATAATCAACTGGATTGAAAAAAACGCAAAAAGAGTTAAATAATGAATGATATTTTTGAAGCAATAAAAGAGTCAGCAGTTAAGATTAAAAGTCTTATAGAAAAAGGTGATACAGGAAAAAGTGAAAATGAAAACTCAACAGGTGATACACAATTAAAACTTGATATCGCAAGTGACGTTATTATCGAAGATATTTTCAAAAAAGTTTCATCAATAAAAGCAATAGTAAGTGAAGAACAAGAATCAATTGTAAATCTAAATGAAAATGGTAAGTATTTAATTGCTTATGATCCTTTAGATGGCTCATCTTTAGTAGATGTTAACTTATCAGTTGGTTCTATATTTGGAATATATGAGAATGACTTTACAAGCTCTAATATGATAGCTTCTGTTTATGTTGTTTTTGGACCAAGAGTTGAGCTTGTAATTGCCCAAGATGATGTTAAAATGTATAGACTTTCAAATGGTGAGTTTAAATTTGTAAAAAATATTTTATTAGAAGAAAAAGGAGTTTTAAATGCTCCTGGTTCAACACAAAGTTGCTGGTATCCACACCATAAAGAGTTAATTGAAGATTTCTTTAAAGATGGATATAAACTTCAATATTCAGGGGGAATGGTTCCTGATTTACATCAAATATTGGTTAAAGGTGGGGGATTATTTTCATATCCTGGAACTACTGATAAACCAAAAGGAAAATTAAGACAACTATTTGAAGTTTTCCCTTTTGCATTTGTATATGAAAAAGCTAATGGTATGGCTGTTGATGGTTATGTAAGAGCTTTAGATATTGAAACTACTCATATTCATGATACAAGCCCATGTTTTTTTGGCTCAAAAACTGAAATAGCAAAAGTGTTAGAAGTTTACTCAAAAAATGCATAATACTAAAGAATTAGATCAGTGGGAAGAGAACTTAGAAAAAGTTCTAGTAGAACTTAACTCTTGTCAAAAAAATCTTTTTGGTGTAACTTCGTGTAAACCAAATGAGAATTACTGTGAAAACTTCTTTGAATGCGAATTAAGAAAAAAATATGTTAAAGCCGTATATGAATCTATGAGTAAGGGTTCTGGCGGTGGATTTGAATTTTAAAAAAAGGTAAAAAATGAATTGTCATAAAAATGTTTATATTACTACACCTATTTACTATGTAAATGATGTGGCTCACATAGGTCATGCTTATACCACTATAATTGCTGATATGTTAGCACGTTATTCAAGATTAATAGGTAGAGAAACATTTTTCTTAACAGGAACAGATGAACATGGTCAAAAGATTGAAGAGAGTGCAAAACTAAGAGGTAAAACTTCAAAAGAGTATGCAGATGAAGTATCTGGAAAATTTAAAGCACTTTGGGATGATTTTGATATTTCATATGATAAGTTTATTAGAACAACTGATGAAGAGCATAAAGTTGGTGTTCAATATGCATTTAAAAAGATGTTTGATAAAGGTGATATTTACAAAGGTGAATATGAGGGATATTATTGTGTATCTTGTGAGACATTTTTTACTGAAAAACAGTTAATAGAGAGTGAATTTTGTCCTGATTGTGGAAAACCTACAAATATAGTAAAAGAAGAGAGTTACTTTTTTAAATTATCTAAATATGAAGATGAACTGATTAAATGGTATGAAGAGAATGAAGATTGTATTTTACCACGTTCAAAAAAGAATGAAGTTGTAAACTTTGTAAAAGGTGGATTAAGAGATTTATCTATTTCTAGAACTTCATTTGATTGGGGAGTTAAATTACCTGAAGAGTTAAATGAACCAAAACATGTAATGTATGTTTGGCTAGATGCTTTAATGAACTATATTACAGCATTAGGTTATGGAACAGATGATAAAAATATGAATTATTGGCCTGCAAATGTTCATTTAGTAGGAAAAGATATTTTAAGATTTCATGCTATTTATTGGCCTGCTTTTTTAATGTCTTTAGATTTACCACTTCCAAAGCATATTGCAGCCCATGGTTGGTGGACTAGAGATGGTGATAAAATGTCAAAATCAAAAGGAAATGTTGTAAATCCAAAAGAAGTAGCTGATGCTTATGGACTTGATGCATTTAGATATTTTATGCTTAGAGAAGTACCTTTTGGTCAAGATGGTGATTTTTCACAAAAAGCTTTAATGGATAGAATTAACTCTGATTTAGGAAATGATTTAGGTAATTTATTAAATCGAATTATTGGAATGAGTGGAAAATATTTTGATTTTAAAGTTAGTTCAGAAGATGTTTCAAAATTTCATCAAAAAGAGTTAGATGAAGTAAATGAAATAATCGATAATGTTGAAGAGTATTTATATAATATGCAAATTAATAGATATTTAGAAGATATTTGGAAAGTTTTAACAATAGCAAATAAAGCAATTGGTGATTATGAACCTTGGACAAAAATGAAAGAGGGAAAAACAGATGAAGCTATGGCTTTAGTTGCTTTAATAACTAATATTATGGCAAAAGTTGCCCTACTTTTAGATTGTGTTATGCCTGAAAAAATTTCACAAATCGCTTCTTCTATTGGTATAGAAATTTCAAATAAAAACTATATAAAATTAGTTAAAGAAGAACAATTGCTAAATGATGTAACTATTACAAAAGTTGAACAACTATTTCCTAGAATTGAAGAGATTCTTTTAGAACAAGCTGAAGCTACAGTTTCATCTAATGAAAATGTTAAAGTTTCACCTAAAGAAGAAGAGAAAGAAGAGCTTGAGGAAGATAATTTAATTACTATTGATAAGTTTTTTGAAACTTCTTTAAAAATTGGTACAATCGTAGAGGCTGAAGAGGTTCCAAAATCAAAAAAACTATTAAAACTTCAAGTTGATTTAGGTGAGCAAAAAAACAGACAAATTTTAGCAGGAATTAAAGAGTATTATAGCGCTGCTGAATTAATTGGAACACAAGCCTGTGTTGTTGCTAATTTAAAACCTGCTAAATTAATGGGTATGTTAAGTGAGGGAATGCTACTTGCTGCTCGTGATGAAAATGGTTTAAATCTAATAAGACCTGAGAAAGCAAAAACTTCTGGAACGAAAATCTCTTAAGTATTATTGTGAAAATATCTTCTATTATTGATATAATAGATGGTGAACTTTTAAGTTCACCATCTATTTCATTCGTTTATAATATAAAAGTCAATTCTAAAAAAATAGTAGAGGGTGACCTCTTTATTGCTAAAAATCCAAATGATATAGAGGAAGCTATAGCAAATGGTGCTTTTGCTATTATATATGATTTTGATGATATAAATATTGTTGATAATGAAATAGCTTGGATAAAAGTAAAATCAACAGAAGAGTCATTAATAAAACTTTTTAGATTTAAACTTTCCCATTTAGAGTTAGAGGTTTATTATTGCGATAAAATCAGTTTTGATTTATTAAATCTTTTTAGAAGCTCAAATAAAAATATTAAAATGATATCCCATAAAGTAGATAATTCAATAAGAATTATTGAAAATATTAAACCCTCAGAAATCATATTTTGTTCTAATAAAGAGTTACTTCAAGATATTTATCCTACATATAAGATATTTAATAAAACAAAGTACCAAATTGATAATTTAATAGAGCACTCCTTATTTGAAACATCATTCTCTTATGATGGAAACTATTTTCATAAATTGAAAATTCCTTCATTATATATAAATCAGTTTTTGGATGTTTTTAATTTTTTAAATGAAGAGCTTGATTTTAAAAAACTATTAAAATTCCAATATTTTAAACCAATTTTTATTGATAAATTTCTAAATATAATAGATTTTGGTAAAAGTAATAAATTTATAATTACACAAAAAAATATAGAGTTAATTGATAAAGAGATTGAATATTTAGAAAGTAAGTTTAAATATGGAAAAACTATAATTATTACATTAAAATTTATCCCAAATTTTCAAAAAGAGCAGTTTATTTTTACAAAAATGAAAAAAATTAAAGAGTTTTTAAAATCTCAAGAGTTTAATGCTGCATATATTGTAGGCTATGATAAATCTAAAATTGAAAAATTTTTAGATTTATCATCAATAAAAAAAATAAATCTTTTTTAAAAAACCATTCCAAATGAGCTTATAACTTTTCCTAAAATATTGATTTCATCTTTTTGCATAACTTGAATAGGATAATCTTTATTATCAGAAATTATATCTAACTTTCCATCAACTCTTTTTTGAATTCGTTTAACAAAGAGCCCATAATTTGTAGTAAAAGCATAAATTCCATCTCTAATATTAGCTTTCATTGATTTATCAACAAATATAATATTATTTGAGTTTAATGTAGGTTCCATAGAATCACCTATTACATTAATAGCTTCTATATTTTTTAAATTACTCTTTCCTCCTAACATATTTAAAAAATATGGTGGTACCTCTAACTCTTCATAAGTATCTTCATTTTCAAAGGCACCTCCACCCGCACTAACAGAGACTTCAGGATAATATTTAATCCAATATTTATCTGTAGAATCAATCAAAGAACCTGGATTTTGATTATATAGTAACCAGTTAATAGATATTTTTTTTATTGCACAAAAATCTAATATATTAGAAAATGGAATTTTACTACGATTTTTCATTGTTGCAAAATTTGCTTGAGTCAATTCTAAAGCATCAGCAACATCTTTATCAAATACTTTTCCATTTTTTCCATCTGTACTTAATACATCTTTTAGTCTCTCAATTATCTCATTTACTAATAACATTTTGAACTCCTTTTGAAAATTATATTACAAAATGAAATATTTTTCAATAGTTTTTAAAATTTATATTAAAATTTGACATATTTTTTTAGGAGTTTTAAATGCAAGCCTTAATTATCAAAATAAACCCAATTGTAAAGTTTTTCAAACGAGTAGACTATTTATTGTATAAATATGGTAACAAAGTTTTATAGAAATGTAAAGATTATGTAAATTTCAAAATTTAGTTCAAATTATTAAAAAAATTAATTTTACCAAAGCAAAATTACTATAAAATTAATATTGAAATTCGATGTTACCGACGGAGAGTATAAATGGAGACAAATTTAGTCATGGAAGCATTAAAATTTATGATTTTAGGGATGGGAATTGTATTCTCATTTTTAGTTATCATGGTTTTTGCTTTAAAAGCTCAAGCAGCGCTTATTGGGAAATATTTCCCAGAAAAAGAAATCAAGACTGCTAAGAAAGTTCAACCAAGTGTTGATACATCAGATACTGCAAAAAAAGTTGCTGCAATTTCTGCGGTGATTCAACACCACAACAATCTAAAAGGTTAATTTATAATGTCAAAAAAATATATTGATATAATGGATACCACTTTCAGAGATGGTTTTCAATCAGTCTTTGGTGGACGTGTTTTAATGGACGACTTTTTCCCAGCTGTTGAAGCTGCTAAAGAGGCTGGAATTACACACTTTGAGTTTGGAGGAGGAGCTAGATTTCAATCACTTTTCTTCTACTTACAAGAGAATGCATTTGATATGATGGACAGATTTAGAGAAATTGTTGGTCCAGATGCAAACCTACAAACACTAGCACGTGGTATTAACACTGTTATGTTAGATACAGGTTCTAGGGACCTTATTGATTTACATGCTAAAATGTTTGCAAAACATGGTACTAGTACAATCAGAAACTTTGATGCTTTAAATGATGTTCAAAACTTAGAGTATAGTGCTGAATGTATTAAAAAATATGGCCTAAACCATGAAGTTGTTGTTACACTTATGGATTTACCTCCAGGATGTGTTGGCGCTCATGATGTACCATTTTATGAAAAAACATTAAGAAAAATTTTAGATAGTGGAATCCCTTATGATTCTATCTGTTTTAAAGGCGCTTCAGGAACCTCTTCTCCAACAAAAATTTATGAAACTATTAAAATGGCTAGAAAATTAGTTGGTAAAGATACTCATATTAGACTTCATACTCATGAAACAGCAGGTGTATCTATTTCTTGTTATTTAGCCGCACTTGATGCAGGTGCTGATGGTATTGATTTAGCTGCAAGTCCTGTTTCAGGTGGTACAAGTCAACCTGATATTTTAACAATGATGCACGCTGTTAAGGGAACTAAATATGATTTAGGTGGATTAGAAATCGACAAGATTTTAAAATATGAAGAAGTTTTAAATGATTGTTTAAAAGATTATTTTATGCCACCTGAAGCTACTCAAGTTTCTCCTTTAATTCCATTTTCACCAATGCCAGGTGGAGCATTAACAGCAAATACTCAAATGATGAGAGATAATGGAACCCTAGATAAATTTCCTCAAGTTATAAAAGCTATGAGAGAAGTTGTTGAAAAAGGTGGATATGGT
>CBFIGT010000111.1:0-7800 GCA_965662175.1 Arcobacter sp.
AAATTAAGAATCCAAGGTTCTCAAATTATTGCTATGACTATTGATGGATATATTCAATATACATTAAAAGATTCAATTACAGCAGATCATATATTTTGTGATGAAGCAGGATATATGTCTAATATAAAGGCAATAACTTTATTTAGAAATAAATGTCCAATTACCTTTTTAGGTGATCATATGCAATTACCTCCTGTTTCAGAAGTTAGAAATCATGATTTACATAATATTTCAAAAACTTTTCTATGGAGTCAATCTTCTATTTTCTTTGAATCAATTTTTATTGGGGAAAATGAAAAAATATTATTAGATGAATATTTGAATAAAATTACTCCATCTTACACTATTTCAAAGCAATCTAATTTAAATTTTACACATAGATTTGGAAATAATTTAGCACAAGTTTTAGACAAATTTGTTTATAAGTTTGGCTTTCAATCTGCATCAGAAAACTCTACTCAAATAATTTCAATTAATGCTCAAAGTAATCCCCTTGAAGTTTATGAAAGAAGTAATCAATGGGAAGTTGATTTAATAAAAGAATTAATTTTAAAAGAAAATATTGAAGATTTTGCAATATTAACTCCATATAATAAGCAAGTTCAATTACTTAAAAAGAATCTTGGTAGAAGATATTATGAAAATATAATGACTATTCATAAAAGTCAAGGAAGTGAATGGGATACAGTTATTTTTAGTGTTGTTGATGATGCTCCTGTTGGTTCAGGGAAAAGAGGTGCATTTTTTACTAATTCTTTAAACCATAAATTTAATTCATTGAACTTAATTAACACTGTTGTTAGTAGAGCAAAAAAAAGATTAATAATAGTATCAAATGAAGATTTTTGGTTAAGAGATGTTGAAAAACAATTAATTGGAAATTTAATAAAAATCTCAAAATAATCTAATTTTCTTTTCTTTAAATCCTAGAATAATTACATAAGACAATTGGCAAGCTTAGTCAAATTAGAGCATAAAGTGTAAGTAAATTAGCTTTTGAAAAACTATTTATCAATACAAATAACTCTAGACTCTTTTTCACCTGTTCGATAGTTTAAAAACTTTTCAGTTTTATATTTTTTTCCATCTTTTATACAATCCTCTTTTGTAACTTCATCTTTACAAGCTGTAAATAAAAAAATAATTGCTATTAGAAAAACTGTATGTTTCATCTACTTTCCTTAAAATTATTATTTGTAAAATATTTATAGAAAGTATATCATATTGGATGTTTAAAAAGTTATTTTATGAAAAATATTTATTTAATTTTCTTTTTGTGTTACCAAAGCTAGATTATTTAAGCCATATTTTTGAAGTAAATCTAAAATTTTTACTACTCTTTTATACTCTACTTTTTCATCAATTCTTACAATTACAGGTTTTGTTTTATCTTTTATCTCTTTTAAGTTATCCTCCAAAGAGTCAAAAGAGACTTCAATTCCTTTTATTGCTAATTTTGTAGGGGATAGTTCTATAAAAACTTCATCTTTAGCTACCTCTTTCTCTTTTGCATTAGATGCTGGTAAATCTAAGATTAAAGCTAACTCCTCTTTTTTAAAAACAGAACTTACAATAAAAAATATAAGTAAAATAAACACCACATCAATAACAGGTGTTAAATCTATACCTAGGGTTTCTCTTCTTTTCATGAAGCTAGAATCTCTTTTTTGGCTTTTAATTCAATAGCATCAATTTGATATATAAAATGATTATAAGCAATATGATGGGGAATAGCTACAATAAGACCTGCAATTGTTGTAATAAGTGCTATTGAAATCCCACTTGAAAAAACAGTTGGGTCACCAAGTCCTTGTTTACTAATGGCTTCAAATGATTTAAATACACCATAAACCGTCCCAAGTAGACCTAAAAGTGGAGCAACAGAGGCTATATTTTTAATATATGTTAATCCTGTTTCTAGTTTTTTTACTTCATATTCGATTTGTGCATAAATTGTAAGTCCATTTTGTGTATTAACTCTATCTCTAATATTTTTAACCATTGCATTTTTTCTTGGAAGTGTTAAAAATTTCCAAATAATTATTGTAAAACCTATGATGTTTAAAAATATTAAAATGTATACTATTATTCCACCTTTATCAATATATTGCATCAAATCCATATAAACTCCAAAACTTTTTTTGATATTCTAGTATAATAAGTTTAATGAAATATATAAACTCCCCAATCCAAGAAATAAATTTTGAAAATCATAATATTTATATAAAAAGAGATGATTTATTAGATACGCACTTTTCAGGTAATAAAGCTAGAAAATTTTACTATTTTTTAAAGCATGATTTTAAAGATATTAAAAAAATCATATCTTATGGCTCACCTCAAGCGAACTCTTTATACTCTTTATCTGTATTAGCAAAAATAAAGGGTGTAAAATTAGATTTTTATGTTTCTCATATTGCCTCTTTTTTAAAAGATAATCCAATTGGAAACTATAAAGAAGCTATAAAAAATGGTGCAAATATTATTGATTTATCAAAATTATATGATGAAAAAATAGATATTTTAGAGTATATTGAAAAAACTATTTTAGCAAGTGAAAAGAGTGCAATTTTTATAGAAGAGGGGGGACGGGTTAAAGAGGCTGAATATGGCATAAAAATATTAGCCGATGAGATTAAAACTTGGGCTAAAGAGAATAGTATTAATGATTTAAATGTTTTTTTACCAAGTGGTACAGGAACTACGGCACTTTTTTTGCAAAAACATTTGGATTTTAAGGTCTTTACTTGTACTTGTGTTGGTGATGATGAGTATTTAAAAGAGCAGTTTTTAAAACTTAATAGTGATGAATCTTTACATCCAACTATTTTAAAAAGAGAGAAAAAGTATCATTTCGGTAAATTATATAAAGAGTTTTATGCGATAAATCAAAAACTTTTAAGAGAAACAAAAATTGAGTTTGATTTACTTTATGATAGTTTAGGCTGGTTAACTTTAAAAAAGAGTTCCATTTTAAATGAAAAAAAATTATTATTTATTCATCAAGGTGGAATTTTAGGGAATAAAAGTATGGTTTTGCGTTATAAAAATAAATATTTTAAGTAATTATTGTATAAAATGATTTATTAAACAAAGGCTTGTGATGAAATATTTTAAAGTAGTATTTGTATTGGTTTTTTTTATATTAGCTACTTATTCAAATGCACAGAATTTACAGAAAGTATCTTTACAATTAAATTGGAAATACCAATTTGAATTTGCTGGTTTTATTGCTGCTTATGAAAAAGGTTTTTATAAAGAGGCTGGATTAGATGTTGAGATACGAGAGTACCAAGATGGTATTAGTGTGCTTGATGAGGTACAAAATGGCAATGCAACATACGGAATATATGATTTATCTGCAATTGAATATTATGATAAAAATAAACCTTTAGTTTTATTAGCTAACTATTTAAAAAAATCAGCTTTGGTTTTTGTTGCTAAACAAGATATTATAACTCCATTTGATTTTAAAAATAAAACTATTATGGCTGAGTCTAGTCAGCTTGATAAATCTATACTAACAGAACTTTTAGGCAAATTTGATATAAAAAAATCTGACTTTAAAGAGATTAAAGAGCATAACTTTAAAGCAAATGATTTTATTGCTGGAAAAATTGATATTATGACAGCATATTTATCAAATGAATTATATGATATAAAAAACTCAAAAGTTCCTTATAATATTATTGACCCCTCAAACTATGGCTTATTTAATTTTAGTGTTAATGTGATTAGTTCAAAAGAGGAAGCTTATAGAAATATTTCCAAAACGAAAAAGTTCATTGAAGCTACAAATAGAGGGTGGAAATATGCTTTTAAAAATAAAAAAGAGATTATTGATATTATTTACAATAAATACTCAAAACTAAAATCAAAAGATGCATTACTTTTTGAATCAAATGAAATAGAAAAACTTATGTTAACAAATCTTTATGAAATAGGTAGTATCAAAGATGAAATGATTGAAGAGTTAATAACAAAAATAAATCAGTTTAAAAAAGATGAAATAAAGTTTGATATAAATGAGATTATTTTTAATGCCAAAACACCTAAAAATGAAATTTTAGATGAGTCTGATAAGATGTATTTAAAGTCATTAAGAGATATTAAACTCTGTATTGACCCAAATTGGTTGCCCTTTGAACAAATAGAAAAAGGAAAGCATATTGGTATAAGTAAAGAGTATATGGATTATTTTGAAAAGATTTTTGATATTCCAATTACTCTACAAGCAACAAAAAACTGGTCTGAAACTTTGGATAAAACTAAATCCAAAGATTGTGACATAATCTCTTTAGTTATGGAAACTCCAAAAAGAAAAGAGTATATGAATTTCACTAAACCATATATATCATCATATTTTGTAATTGCAACAAAAAATGAAGAGATATTTATACCTGATGTAAAAACTGTTTTAGGTAAGAAAAAAATGGCAGTTGTTAAGGGCTACTCAATAGTAGAAATTTTAAAAAATAAATATAAATATGAAAATATTATTGAAGTTGATAGTGTAAAAGATGGTTTAGAAATGGTTGCAAAAGGGGAAATATATGGATTTATAGATTGCTTATACTCTATTGGCTATGAAATTCAAAAAAATTTTATTGGTGAACTTAAAATTGCAGGTAAATTTGATGATTCTTTAACCTTATCAATTGGTGTTAGAAAAGATGATGTGGAATTAGTAAATATTTTTAACAAGGTTATAGAGAGTATTTCAAGGGAAAAAGAGCAAGAGATTTTTAATAAATGGGTTAATGTAAAGTTCGAAAAAGGTACAGATTATGTTTTATTTTGGGAAATGCTAGCTGTATTTATTTTAGTTTTAATGATAGTTGCATATAGACAAAAAGAGTTAATATCACATAATAAAAAAATAGAAGAGCAGAGTAAAGCTTTAGAGAAAAAGAACCTTGATTTAATTGAGATTCAAACAAAGTTAAAACAAACATTAGAAAATTTTGAAACACTTTTAAACTCAACAATGGATGCTATTTTTGTTGTTGATAATAATATAATAATTGACGCAAACCAAAATGCAATAAATCTTTTAGCTTATAAACAAAGAACTGAATTAATTGGTAAATTTATATCAAGTTTTTTTGAAGATGAGTTTAAAAAAGTGATAAATGAAAATTTGGAAAATAATAATTGTGAGCCTTTTGAAATAAGTTTTTTATCTGAAAAGCAGGAGAAAATCCCAACATTAGTTAGAGTTAGAACTACAAATTTTGAGGGTAAATTAGTATATATATTAAGTGCTATTGATTTAAGAGAGATAAAATATAAAGAGATGCTATTTTTTAAGCAATCAAAAATGGCTGCTATGGGAGAGATGATAGGAAATATTGCCCATCAATGGAGACAACCATTAAGCGTAATTAGTGCTGTATCAACAGGTTTAAAACTAAAAATGCTTATGGGAAATTTTGATAAAGATGAAGCTTCTAAATCTTTGGATAATATGAATGCTTCAGCACAGTATTTATCTCAAACAATAGATGATTTTAGAAATTTTTATAAAACAGATAAAGAGAAAAATTATATTTCTACTAAAAGTTTGATTGATAAAAATGTTAACTTAATTCAAAGCTCTTTAAAAGCTAGTGGAATTGAGCTTATTATTGATAATAAATGCGAAAATAAAGAGTTATTTACATACCAAAATGAGTTAATACAAGCTATTGTAAATATTTTGAATAACTCAAAAGATGCACTTATTTTAAACAATAAAGAGAATAATAGATTTATCTTTTTAAATGTATATGAAATAGAGAAGTATGTGATTGTTTGTGTAAAAGATAATGCAGGTGGAATTAGTGAAGATATAATAGATAAAATATTTGAGCCATATTTTACAACAAAACATAAAAGCAATGGTACAGGTATTGGATTATATATGACACACCAAATAATTGAAAATCATATTAATGGAAAAATTGTAGTGGAAAATAGTCATTTTACTTGGAATGATAAAGTTTTTGAGGGTGCAAAATTTAGTATTTATTTGCCTACTTTTTAAACTTTTACCTTATTTTAGATATAATCCTTAGTTATGAAAAAGAACAATATAATATTAATCGGTTTTATGGGTGTTGGCAAAGGTACTGTAGCACGTGCACTTTTTAAGTCTTGTGGTAAATTTTCTATTGATACAGATGATTTAATAGAGAGTATTACTAAGAAGAAAATTAAGGATATATTTAAAGATGAGGGTGAAGCCTACTTTAGAGATTTAGAAAAACAGTGTGCTTTATGGCTTGAAAACTCAATTACAAATACAGTAATTTCTACAGGTGGTGGATTTTATAAACAAGAAAATATCAAAAGTATTGGAAAAATTGTTTATCTAAAATCATCTTTTGAGGGTATTTTAAAAAGAATACATGAAGCCCCAAATGCAAAAGCAAAACTTAAAAAAAGACCACTTTTACAGAATTTAGAAGAAGCAAAAAAACTCTATGATACAAGAGTTAAAGAGTATAAAAAAGTTTCTGATGTGATTGTGGATGTAGAAAATAGAGATATTGAAGATGTTATAAAAGATATATTGAATAAGTGTAAATAGAGGATTAAATGAAAATAATTAATACTACAGATTCAAACTTTAATGAAGAGTTTGAAAATATACTAGAAAGAGCAAAAACAGATATAAAAGGTGTTTCTTCTATTGTTACTAATATTATTGATGATATTGTACAAAATGGAAATAGTGCGATTAAAGAGCATATTTTAAAATTTGATAAATGGGAAGTTAAATCTGATAGTGATTTAGAAATTTCAGTTGATGAGATGAAAAAAGCTTATGATAATATGGACGAAAAATTAAAAGAATCACTACATACAGCATATAATAGAATTAAAGCTTACCATGAAAAACAATTACCAAAATCATGGATTGATTTTGAAAAAAATGGGACAATTTTAGGACAAAAAGTAAGTGCTGTTGATAGAGCAGGGCTTTATATTCCAGGTGGAAAAGCAGCATACCCAAGTAGTTTACTTATGAATGCAATTCCAGCTATTGTTGCAGGGGTTGAAGAGATTGTTGTTTGTACACCAACTCCAAATGATGAAATAAATGAGTTACTTTTAGCTGCATGTCATATTTGTGGTATTACAAAAGCTTTTAAAGTTGGAGGGGCTAGTGCTATTGCTGCTATGGCTTATGGAACTGAAACTATTCCAAAAGTTGATGTAATAACAGGTCCTGGAAATATCTTTGTAGCAACTGCTAAAAAGTTAGTATTTGGTGAGGTGCATATTGATATGATTGCAGGTCCTAGTGAGATTGGTATTTTAGCTGATGCTAGTGCAAATCCAAAATATTTAGCTATTGATTTACTTTCTCAAGCTGAACATGATGAGATGGCTAGTTCGATTATGATTACAACTTGTGATAAGGTTGCTGAATTAACTTCAATAGAGGTTGATAGATATTTAGAGACTTTATCTAGACGTGAAATTGCTAAAAAATCTATTGATGAAAGAGGCGTTATTATTGTATCAAGTGATATGAATGAAGCTTTAAAACTTATGAATGAAATAGCTCCTGAGCATTTGGAAGTTATGACAAATAATGCTTTTGAACTTTTACCTAAAATTAAGCATGCGGGTGCGATTTTCTTAGGAAAAAATACACCTGAGCCAATAGGTGATTATATTGCAGGTCCAAATCATACCTTGCCAACAGGAAGTACAGCTAAGTTTTATAGCCCGTTAAATGTGGAAAACTTTATGAAAAAATCTTCAATTATAAGTTTTTCTCAAGAGGCTATTGATGAACTTGGTGAAGCT
>CBFIGT010000112.1:0-7583 GCA_965662175.1 Arcobacter sp.
ACCATTCATAAAAGCCTTAAATAAGGGCTTCTGTAATTTAGATTTTTGGATTTTTTATGTATTTGAGAAAGTCAGGAAAAAATGACAGGTAGAGTTGGTGATTATATCACTCTTGAAGAGATTTTATCTTAAATCTTTTTTTAAATGGGGATAAAAATATCCCCATTTTTATATCTTAAAATAGAGAGCTAATATCTCTTTTTGGTATTTTAATATAAGAAAAAATACCCATCATTGAAACAATAAGTAAATGAAAGTAAATCAAAAACTTACTTCTCTTCAATAAAGTTTAACTTTGCCTCTTCAAGAAGTTTTTGAGCCTCTTCTATCTCTTTTATTCCATTTTTGTATAAATTAACTGAATCACTTAAAGTAATTTCAGGGTTAGAAAGTTTTTCAAGTAAAACTTTCGCATTCTCTATTTTCTCTTCGAAACTAATCTCTTCTTTTAACTCTTCACTCATACTCTATCCTCTAATATATCTACTATATAATCTTTAAATTTATCTAACTCAACCAAAAAAGAATCATGCCCATGTGTTGATTCTATCATTCTATATGTTACATTTTCCATACCCATATCTGTCATGATATTATATATCTCTTCCATCTCTTGAGGGAAAAATAGTACATCATCAGAAAATGATATAAGATGCATTTTACACTTTATTTTAGCTAATGAATCAGGTAACTTATCACTTCCTCTTGCCGCATCAAAGATATTCATTGTTTTACAAATATAAAGATATGAAAGTGGGTCAAATATTTTTGGAAAATTGTATGCATTATACTCTAAATATCTCTCCACCTCAAATCTTCCAAAAAGTTCATATAAACCATCTTTTTCCACATAATTTCTACCAAACTTTTCATTCATACTATTTGGTCCAACATAAGCAATAAGTCCAGCCATTCTACCTATTGCTAAACCTGCTATTCCATTTGCTTTTATATTATCTTTATCATAATTTCCATTTTCAAAAGCGGGGTCATTTCTTATAGCTTCCATAGCTATTTTATTTGAAGCTATTGCCCATGGTCTTGTATATGCTGTTGTTGCAAGTGGGATTATGATATCTGCAAATTTTGGATGTTCTATTGCATAGCAAAGTGCTTGCATTCCACCCATACTTCCACCAATAATAGCTCGTACATGATGAATACCTAAACTATCAAAAAGTATTCTTTGGGCTTTTACAATATCACTTATTGTCAAAACAGGAAACTTAAATCTATATGGTTTATTTGATGGATACATTGGACTCATAGGTGAAGTTGAACCAAAGCATGAGCCTATATTATTTGTACAAATAACAAAATACTTTTTAGTATCTACTGTTTTTCCATCACCTATTAAATTATCCCACCATCCAGGCTTTGATTCACCCTCATATCTTCCTGCTGCATGGTGTGAACCACTTAGGGCATGGCATATAATTATTACATTTGATTTATCTTCATTTAACTCACCATAAGTCTCATATCTTATCTCATAAGGCTCTAATATCCTACCACTTTCAAGATACAAAGGGTTTGTAAATCTAGCTGTTTTTGTCTCTATTCTCAAAAAATATCCGTTAATTTGTTTTTCGCATTTTAACAAAACTATACTAAAACAATTATTTTTCATAAGTTTTTATAGGAATTTCTATTTAAACTGATTTATTAAGTTACTTAAATTGAAAAATTAAGTATCATAAAATAATTTTTAGTACGGGGTATTTTATGAGTTTGATTATGGCAAAATCTCAAGAGGCTATAGAAGCTTTAGCTTTAGTAAAAAGTTTACAAAAAAGATTTGTAGATAAGTTAAACTACTTATCTAAAAGTATAGGTGAGAACAAAGAGTTCAAAGAGCTTATTTGGGAAAGAGATAGTGGAGTTCATGGTGGAGGAAATAGGTTTGAAGCAAGAGATAATATACTTTTTAACACAGCAAGCGTAAACATTTCTCAAGTTCATTATGATGATGAGCCAAATAAAGCACTTCAAAGTGCAACTGCAATCTCTACAATAATTCATCCAAAAAATCCAAAAGTTCCATCAGTTCATATTCATATAAGTCTTACACAATTAAGAGATGGGAAAACTTATTGGCGAATTATGGCTGATTTAAATCCAAGTATTCCTTATGAAGAGGATAAAGCTCTATTTTTACAAAGCATTAAAAGCCTAGCAAATGATACTTTTGAAGAGGGAATTGCTCAAGGTGACAAATATTTTTATATTCCAGCACTCAATCGTCATAGGGGTGTTTCTCATTTTTATTTAGAAAACTATAAAACAGAAAATGATGAAGAAGATTATAACTTTGCCCTTAAGTTTGGAGAGGGTGTTATTGATACTTATATTGATATTATTGAAAATGCCTACAAAACAAGAAATGTTTTTTCAGTAAATGATATAAAAGAACAGTTAGCTTATCATACTTTATACCTTTTTCAAGTACTTACTTTAGATAGAGGTACAACCTCAGGTCTTTTAGTACATAATCAAAATGATATAGGAATAATGGGTTCACTTCCCTCATATATAAACAAAGCTCTTTTAAAATCTTGGTCACTAAACTTAGAAAAACCACAAGATGAACTTTTAGAAGCTTTAGCAAATGTAATAAATGACAAAGGTGAAATAACTACTATAGTTAAATCAAAATTAGCAAATGCCCTTAGAGAACACTATAAAAAATATCCAGATTCTTTAAAATATCAAGCAAGTGGAAATACAATACCAAGTACAGTAGCAAATCACACAAAATAGTTTGTGTGATTTAGTTTATATCTTCATATTTTACTTTCATAATATCTTGCCAAACATTACTAGGTGACCACTCTTCAAATATAGATAAATCAATATTTTCAAAGGGTGTTTTTAAGTAGTATTTATGATAAACATACATAAAAGCACTTGCTCTATAGTTTAAAGCACAATGAACATAAACTTTTTTATCTTTCATTGCATTTAAAAGATTTAAAAAGATTTGCAAATCCTCTATTGAGGGATTTTCAAAATCAACTGGAATATGAAAATATCTCATTCCTAAACTTGTAACTATTTTATCTTCATTTTCGATAGCATTTGAAGAGTTCCATAAAGCTAAGTTTATAACTATATCAAACTCATTTTCTAAAATAAGTTTAAACTCCTGCTCTTTTGGCTGTCCAGAAGTTGATATATTATTGTTTATTTTTTTATAGTTTAAGATATTTTCCAAATTCATCTTACATTAATTCCTGCATTTTTTCTTCATATTCAGCATTAATCTCATCAAGTTTTGATTGGGATATTTCAAGCTTCTCAAATTTTGATTCCACATCTTTTTCTAAACTAGAAATCTCTTTAGATAGCTCCATAACTTTTGAGTTGTTTCCTTGATTTGTAAAATCAACTAACTCTTTGTTTTTTTTCTCAATTAAAGCTTCAATCTCTATAATCTTTTTCTCTAAAGAACTTACCTCTTTTTTAATAGGAGCTGTAATTTTACTCTTTTCTTGTACAAGTAAAGCTCTTTGTTTTTTTGCCTCTTTTTTATTTACTTTTGGTTTTGTTTTTTTCTTAAGCTCAGGCTCTTCATCTTCCCAACCAATTTTTTCTAAAAACTCATCATAAGTTCCATCAAAATAATCAGCTGTACCATTTGAGAATACAATCAATCTACTACAAACAGCTCTTAATAACTCTTCACTATGGGTTACAATAACACAAGAACCATCAAAGTTTTTAATAGCATTTTTCAAAGCATCAATTGAGCTCATATCAAGGTGGTTTGTTGGCTCATCTAGAAAAAGTAAATTAACCTCTTTTGCCAAAATCTTACCTAACATAACTCTTGATTTTTCACCCCCTGAAAGAAGTGAAACTTTTTTCTTAGCTGTATCACCTGAAAACATCATACCACCACAAATACTTCTTACAACACCCTCACCTAGTTTGTTATTTGTAAGATAGATTTCATCCATAATTGTAATATTTGGATTAAGATGAGAAATATTTGTTTGACCAAAGTGACCAAATATTACACTTGAGTGCATTTCAGCTGTACCATCTAAAGCATTTAATTCACCAGCTATTGTATTTAAAAGTGTTGATTTACCTTTACCATTTTTTCCAATAATTCCTAAAACCTCACCCTTTTGTAAAGTAAAAGAGATATCTTTAAAAAGTATTTTATCAGGAGTGTAACCAAACTTTAAATTCCTAACATCAAGTAAAACTTTTGCAGGTGTTTCTTTATAATTAAAATCAAATTTTAGTTCATTATCAAAATCTAAATCCTCTAAAATATCCATTTTTTCAAGCTGTTTTACTTTTGATTGTGCTAATGTAGCAGTTGCAGCTCTTGCTTTATTTTTAGCAATAAACTCTTCAAGCTCTTTTATTTTTTTCTCTTGAGTAGCTTTTTGTTTTTCATAATGCTCATCTTCATCTTTTAATTTTTCATAAAATTTATGAGTATTACCTTTTATTACTTTTAATCCACGTCTAACAAGTCCCATAGTATGAGTTGTAACGGTATCCATAAAATCTCTATCGTGAGTGATTATAATAACTTCACCCTCAAAGTTTTTTAAAAACTGTTTTAACCATCTTAAAGAAACAATATCCAAGTAGTTTGTTGGCTCATCTAGTAATAATAAATTTGGTTCAGTGATTAATAACTTTGCTAAATTTAATCTAATTTGATAACCACCTGAAAATGAGTGAGGTGATTTTAATAAATCTTCATCAGAAAAACCAAGACCAAAAAGTATTTTTTCTACCTTATAAATATCATATTTATCCTCTTCACTTAAGGCCAAAGCAACTTCATCAGTTATTGTTTTTTTTGAAAATTCCAAGTGCTGTTTTAAAGCACCTATTTTATAGTTTTTAGGTTTTAACACCTCACCTGTGTCAGGATGCTCTTCATCTAAAATAAGTTTAAAAAGTGTTGATTTTCCACTTCCATTTCTACCTACTAATCCAACTTTATCACCGGCATTTAATCTAAAATTTAGTTCATTAAAAAGTGTTTGTTCTCCAAAACTTTTTGATACATTTGATAATTCTATCATTCATCTCTTCTTTATGTTTTATTAAAAAGGGATTATACGCAACTTGCATTTATATCTAGGTTAGAAAAGATTTAGATTATTAAATCTCTAAGCATTTAAAATATATAATTTCCCAAAAGGAGATATATGAATAAAACTATTTTAAAAATAAGTACAGCAATTTTGGCACTTACTTTAACTTCATCTTTATTGGCAAGTGAAAAAGTTTATAAACTAAAAATGGCTACCACATGGGGACCAACACTAACACCTCTTATTGATGCAGCTAATAACATGGCAAAATATGCAAATGAGATGTCAAATGGAAGATTAGAGATAAGAGTAGATACAGCAAATAAACATAAAGCTCCATTTGGAGTTTTAGATATGGTTGAGGGTGGCCAATATGATATGGGTCATAGTGCTTCATATTATTGGAAAGGTAAAGATATAAATACTCTACCATTTACCTCTATGCCTTTTGGATTAACAAGTCCTGAACAGTATGCTTGGTTTTATTATGGTGGTGGATTAGAACTTATGCAAAAAGTTTATGAAAAGCATAATGTTTTATCATTTCCAGGTGGAAGCACAGGTGTTCAAATGGGTGGATGGTTTAAAAAAGAGATTAATTCACTTGAAGACTTAAAAGGTCTAAAAATGAGAATTCCTGGTTTTGCAGGTGAAATTATGGCAAAAGTTGGAGTTTTAGTTACAAATATTGCTCCAGGTGAGCTTTATACATCATTGGAGAGAAACTCAATAGATGCTTTAGAATGGGTTGGACCATCTATGGATATAAAAATGGGATTTCATAAAATTGCCCCATTTTACTACACAGGTTGGCATGAACCAGCTAGTGAAATGCACTTTATTATAAATAAAAGAGCCTTTGGTAAACTACCAAAAGATTTACAAGAGATTTTAAGAGTTGCCATGAGAGTTGCTGCTTATGATATGTATATTCAAAACTATGATATGAATGCAAATGCTTGGGAAACTATGAAAAAAGAGTATCCGAATATTCAAATTAAAACTCTACCAAATGATGTTATGGAAGCTTTAAAAAAAGCGAACAAAGAGTTAAGAATTGAACTTGGAGATAAAAGTCCACTATTAAAAGAGGTTTTAGACTCACAAGATGCTTACATAAAAAAAGTTAGAGAATGGACTAAAATGTCTGATTTTCTATACTTAAAAGACAATCTTTAAGATTGTCTTTTACTCTCATAATGATATAATTCTCAAAATTTAAATCAAAAGATTAATTATGGCAATATTTGGCAAATTAGAGGATATTAAAAATCAAATTGAAGATGGATATTTTCAACTTGCTTTTAATTATTTAGAAGCTTTAACAGATGATTTTTTAAAAATAAAAGATGGTGAAGTTATAAAAGAGATGCTTACAGATGATATATTTGTTTTAAAGCAGGTTTATAAATCTAAAAATAGAGAAGATTGTTTTTTTGAATCACATAAAAAATATATTGATATTCAATATATTTTTAAGGGTTCTGAAATAATGGATGTATCAAATTTAAATGATTTAGAAATATTAGAAGATTTTGATGAAAGTAGAGATTTTATAAAATATAAATCTAAAAAAAGTTTTTCATCACTACTAATCAAAGAGAATGAATTAGCAATTTTTTATCCAAGCGATGCACATCAACCATGTGTTAAAAATGGAAATAATGAGCTAGTTTATAAAGCTGTAATTAAACTACCAATAAACAACTAAAGGATTTTTATGGATTATATTAAAGAGTTACAAACACTTCTTAAAACTGATGTTTTAGTTGAAGTAAATGAAAATATAAAAGAGTTAGAAGCTAATTTATCAAAAAAGAAAAGTAGTAAATCTATTAAAGATGAACTTACTTATATGAAAGAGGTAAAAAGATATTTTGATGAAGTGCTTTTAGATATTGAAGCTAAAACAATAACACAAAAAGAGGCATTGGATATTCTTGAGGGTTTAGAGGATATGAAAGTTGAAAATCAAGACTTCTAAAAATTATTACTTTATTACATATAAACTTAATTAATTAAATTTATTTTACAATTTCAATTACTTTATAACTAGTTTTTATTAAAATAATAAATTATAATTATAAATTAGGGAAAAGTATGTCAAGTTTTGAAATATATGAGATTGTAAATATATTAGGATTTATTTTAGGTACTCTTTTTGGGATAGTTGCTCAAAAAAATCAATTTTGTTTTAGTGGTTCTATTAAGGATTATATATTAACTAAATCTACAAAAAGAGGAGCCTCTGTAGTAATGGCAATGCTAGTTGCTGTTATTGCAACTTATTTTATTGCTTCATCTTATGATTTAGCTCTTACTGATACAAGCTATCACAAACAAGATATTAATTATTTTACACTTATTTTTGGTGGTTTATTATTTGGTGTTGGGATGATGTTAGCAGATGGTTGTAGTAATAGAAGTTTAGTAAAATTTGGACAAGGAGACTCTAGATCTCTTGTAACACTTATTTTTATCGCAATCTTTGCTTATGCAACTACAAAAGGTCTTCTT
>CBFIGT010000113.1:0-7568 GCA_965662175.1 Arcobacter sp.
TGTTAGAAGATTATCTTTAAAAGTAGATATAGAAATGCTTTGTTTGGTCTGTTTGGCTGATTGTTTAGGTAGAACAATTCCTGATAAATCAAAATGTCATAAAGCTATTTTATGGTTAAGAAACAAAGCTGATGAACTTGAGGTTAAAAATGAAGCTCCATTACCGCTTGTAATGGGAAAAGATTTGATTAAATTAGGATTTAAACCAGGCTCTTCTTTTAAAGAGATTTTAGCGTTTGCTTTTGATTTACAAATTGATGATAATTTAGGAAAAGAAGAGATAATAAATAAAATCAAAGAAAACTATATTAAGGTTTAATAATATAGTTTTCACTTCCATTTACTTGATGATAAATTGTAACTGCATATTTATTAGCATAAAGTCTTAATAAAAGTTTTTGAATAGTTGGTTCTAAAGATGGGGTAAACCATGCATTATTTGATATTGCTATTATGTTTTTAACATCTTTTAAATTTTTGTAAATCTCTTCACTACTAGCTTCATAACATATTGCATTTCTAAATAAACTATCTTTTATCTTATAATCAGTGGGTATAGATGCTTTAGTATAATCTTTTGCTCCATCATAAAATATATTATTAATAAAATCTTTTATTGGTTTTGGAAGTGGAATCTCCTCTCCAAAAGGAACTAATACAACTTTGTGAGCAATTTTCAACTCTCCATTTTTAAATATATAAGTAGAGTTTTTATACTCTTTATTTTCAAAAAACAAAGCACCTGTTATGATTGTAATATGATGGGATTTTTCTATTAAATTTTGAAGAATAAAATCTTGTTTATTTAATACAAAAGGAAATGTTGTTTCAGGTAAAACCACTACATCATACTTATTTAAAATGGCATTATTTATTTCTTGGAAATTAATATCAATAATTTGTGCAATATTTTTTCTATCCCATTTATAATCTTGTTCTATATAATATTCAGGAAGTGATATTTTTAAACTTGTATCTTGATTTTGTTTTGGATTAATATTTACAAAAAACATTATAACTATAATTATCATATAAATAATATTTTTCTTTTGTATTAAAAATATAGTTGCAAAAATAGCAAGGGCTAAAATAACTTTGTTTGCTTCAAAATAGCTATCTAAAAATAGAATCTCAGGTTTAAACCAGTTGAATCCAAAGGGATTAAAAAAAGAGAGTCCAAAAAATAAAATAGCTCGAATATAAAGATTGTCTTTTATGGAAGTTAGTAAAAACATAAAACCATAAGGAATAGAAAAAATTAAAATAACCAGTGGAATTAGGTAAACTAAATCATAATATCGAAGTGATAAACTAACCCATGAAAACCAAATAAGACCAATAAAAAAACCACTATAAAAAAGAGAATTTCTATTTTGTGAAAGAATTAAATAAAAAGAAAAAAGTACAAAAATCGTATTTAATAATTTTATTTCATAATTAAAATAGGATAAAAAGATAGGACTTGAAAACAATAAAGCTGTATACAAGCCTTTTATTATATTGGTTTTGTTAAAATGTTGGCGTTTTATGAAAAACATATTAAATTCATTTTAAAGGAAGTACCATGGGTCAAAGCGGTGACTTAATAAGTTCATTATTACCTCTTGTTGCATTATTTGCAATATTTTACTTTTTAATTATTAGACCACAACAAAAGCAAGCTAAAGAGCATAAGCAAATGGTGGCAGATCTTAAAAAAGGTGATAAGATTGTAACAAATGGTGGCTTAATCGTTGAAATAACTAAGGTTGAAGATGATGCTTTAACTGTAAAAAATGTAGATGGTTCAGAAATGAAATTAGTAAGAGACTTTGTAGCAAAACTACAAGACTAATTTCTTTAAAACATGTAAAACTTTTTACATGTTTTACCACTAACCCCTTTATATTAATTAAATACTTCTTAAGGATAAAGATTGAAAATCTTAAATTATAGACTTGTAATATTTATTTTAAGCATTATATTTGGTATTGTTTTTTCTCTACCATCTTTTTTACAAACAGAAACTGGCAAAAAAATCTCATTAGGACTTGATTTGCAAGGTGGATTACATATGCTTTTAGGTGTAAAAACTGATGAAGCTGTAGTCTCAAAAATAAAATCTATAGCATCAAATGTTAAATACTTTTCAGATGATGAAGAGATTTTAATAGAAGACTTAACAATAAATGAAAGTAGTGTTCATTTCATAGTTCTTGACCCTGATGAGGTTAACAGAATGGATGAGATGTTAGAAAAAATCAAAGGTTTAGTTGTAAGTAAATCTGAAGATAATAACTACACATTAACACTAACTGAAGAGGATATTGCTTTAACAAAAGACCAAGCTGTTTCTCAAGCTGTTGAAACCATAAGAAATAGACTTGACCAATTTGGTTTAGCAGAGCCTACTGTTGTAAGACAAGGTGTTAGTGATATTGTTGTTGAATTACCAGGTATTAAGACACAAGAGGATGAAAAAGCTGCACGTGAACTTATTTCAAAACCTGCAAACTTAGAGCTTATGGCTGTTGATGAAGAGAGAGCTGATCAAGTTTATACTATGAGTAAAGCACAAGCTGCTCAATATGGTAATATCATATTAGAAGATGCAAAAAATCCAGCTCAAAAATATTTAGTAAAAGAGATTCCTATTTTAAATGGTAGCCAAGTTACAGATGCACAAGTTGCATTTGACCAATCTAATCAAGCTATTATTAATTTTACACTAAATACAGTAGGTGCTAGAGTTTTTGGTGATTTTACAGCTAAAAGTGTAGGTAAAAGACTTGCTATTGTGTTAGATGGTAAAGTTTATAGTGCTCCTAATATTCGTGAACGAATTGGTGGAGGAAGTGGACAAATTTCAGGTGGATTTACAACAGTTGAAGCTGGAAATGTAGCAATTGCTTTAAGAAGTGGTGCTTTACCTGCATCTGTTGAACTACTTGAAAAAAGAAGTGTTGGACCATCTTTGGGAGCTGATTCAATAAGAGCTTCTATGCTTGCACTAATCGCTGGTTTTGCTATTGTAGTTGTATTTATGGTTATTTATTATGGAATGGCAGGTGTTATTGCAAATATAGCACTTATTACTAATATCTTTATTATAATAGCTGTTATGGCAATGTTTGGAGCTACTTTAACACTTCCTGGTATGGCTGGAATTGTATTAACAGTTGGTATGGCTGTTGATGCCAATGTAATTATTAGTGAAAGAATAAAAGAGCTACTTAATCAAGGTGCTTCTATAACAAAAGCAATCGAAGATGGATACTCAAATGCAATGAGAGCTATTTTAGATGCAAATATTACAACTCTATTAGTTGCAGTTATTTTATATGCTTATGGTACAGGACCTATCAAAGGTTTTGCAATTACTATCTCTATTGGTATTTTAGCTTCAATGCTAACAGCTATTTTAGGAACGCATGGTATTTATGAGTCTTTATTACCTAAGATGAATAGAGAGAAAAATTTAAGAAAATGGTTTGGGATAAAATAATGGAATTTTTTAAAGGTGACAAAACATATGAATTTATGGGTAAGAGATTACCATTTTTAGGTTTTTCTGCTATTTTAGTAATTGCATCAATAGTTTTACTTTTTACAAAAGGTGTAAACTTTGGTATTGACTTTGCAGGTGGTACATTAGTTCAAGTTAAATATGAGCAAAAAGCTCCTATTGATAAAATCAGAGAGATTTTAAATAATACAAGTGAATATAATAACTCATCAATTACAAAATTTGGTAGTGATGAAGAGATTGTAATTAGAGTTACAACTTCAAGTAACAGTATCTCAAATGACTTAGGTGATGAGATAAGAAAAGTCTTAAGTGAAACTGGTAAGTTTGAAATTAGAAGAGTTGATATTGTTGGACCAAAAGTAGGTGGTGAACTAAGAGAAAAAGGTTTAATGGCCTTTTGTTTATCGCTTATTGTAATTTTGATTTATGTTTCATTTAGATTTGAGTGGAGATTTGCAGTTGCTTCAATTTTGGCTTTAGTACATGATGTTACTATTGCTTTAGGTGCAATTAGTCTATTTAATGTGGAAGTAAATTTAGATATTTTAGCAGCAATTCTTACAATCTTGGGATACTCACTAAATGATACAATTATTGTATTTGATAGAATTAGAGAGGGTGTTCAAACTTCTAAAGAGACAATCTTAGAAAAAATTGTTAATGAATCAGTTTCACGAACATTATCAAGAACAACTCTTACATCATTAACAACATTCTTTGTTGTTGCAACTTTATATTTCTTTGGTGGAGAGATTATCAACGGATTTGCATTTACACTACTTGTAGGTATTATTGTAGGTACATACTCATCTATCTTTATAGCAGCTTCATTCTTAGTACAGCTAAGATTTTCTATAGATAATTTTAGAGCAAAAGAAGCAGAGAAAATCAAAAATCAAAAAGAGAAAGATAAACTAAGAGCGATGTATGAACAAGGAACTGTATAAGAAACGATAGTTTCTAAATATCATCTTTTGCAATAACTCTTGCCTTGGAGAGAAGTCTTAAATGCTCACGTACTTAGTGTACGCTCCGCTTTAAAACTTCTCTTTGCCTTGGCTTATCACAAAATCTAATATTTTTAAACTATGTTTCTTCCATAAAAACTTATTACCATAATTTGATAAATTCAAAATCTTAATAAATCAGATCATTATAAATATGCTATAATTTCATATACTTTATGCACATAGGGAATACACATGACAGCTATATATGACAAAAAAGCTAAGAAAAAAGCTACTAATGTATCTATAAATTCTGATTTACTTGAAAAAGCTAGATTTTATAAGATTAATATTTCATCAACAATCGAAAAGAGTTTAGAGCGATTAATAAAAGAAAAAGAGGCTGAAAATTGGGAAAAAGAGAATATTGAAGCTATTAATGAATACAATAAAAGAATAGAAAAAAATGGTCTTTTTTCTGACGGTATAAGAAGTTTTTAATGGCGCAATTTGATGTTTATAAAAATTTAAATCCAAATTCAAATGAAACAATTCCATATATATTGGATATACAAAATGATATATTGAAAAGCTTATCTTCAAGGGTTGTTGTCCCACTAGTATTAAATACAAATGAGGTAAAAATATTAAATCCTTCTTTTGAAATTGGAAATAATAAAGTTACAATGTCAACAGCTGAATTATCAAGTATTTCTGTAAATATGATTGGTGATAAAGTTTGTACTTTAGAAAATAAAAGAGATGAAATAATTGCTGCAATTGATTTTTTGATTACTGGATTTTAAAGATTATTGTTTAAGAAAATAGCACTTAATATATTATTTAAACTTTTAGGTATAAAATATAGTTTTAAAACATTGGAATAAATTATGAGTAAAATAAAATATTTAAAAAGTGGTTTTGACAAGATTACTTCTAACAACTCTCAAAGTTGGTCTTTGGTTCTTTTTTGGATTGTTATTTTTGAGATATGTGCTACTTTACTTGAGTATCATTTTATTCAAAAAAAACCTCAAATAATGTATGCCTTACCTGATGCTTTATATACTGAGGTTTTGATTGGTTTTATTGTGACTTTTTATCTTTGGATGTGTGTTTACAATCTAATATTTTGGAATAAAAGTTCTATTTTATATCTTATTTTAGTGGGTTTTATTGGTGTTTATTTGATAGATACCCATGATTTTACTTTTGATTTATTTTTTCATAATATTAATCCTTTTATGATGATTGAAAATGAGTTTGGCTTTAATCTTATTATTCAATTTATCTTTAAACTTGTAATCTTTTATCTGATTTATCAACTTATTTTATCATTAAGAATATCTAACAAAAACTAATTTATCAGATTTTAAAAGCTCTTTATAAAAGAGCTTTTTTATGAAATTTTAGCTATTATAATTGCTTTTAAGAAATACTTTAAAAGGATAATCATGGATTGGGGTAAGGTAACTTATATATTCTTTTCACTAATGTCATTAACAACAACAGCGGGTTTTATATACGAACCAAATGCTTTAGCTCTATTTTTAGCAGCTGGTGTAAACGTAATATCAACTATTTTAAAAATTGGTGTTAAAAATTTATTGGCAGCTGAGTTATTGGCTAGTTCTTTAGTTGCAGATTTACATCTTATACCTGCATTTATGGTTTTAACTTTTATAGGAGATGAGAGACTTGCAATTGCCTTAGCTATTGGTGCTGTGGTTGCAAATATTTTCTCAATAGCATTAGCTTTAATTGAGAGTGCTAAAAGTCAAGATAAGGATGAGTTTTAATGGAGTATAATCCAAAAGAGATTGAAAAGAAATGGCAAGATTATTGGTTAGAAAATAACTCTTTTGAGCCAAGTGATGATACAAAAAAAGATAAAAAATATATTTTAAGTATGTTCCCATACCCAAGTGGTAGAATCCATATGGGACATGTTAGAAACTACTGTTTAGGTGATGCATTTGCTAGATTTTTCAGAAAATCAGATTTTAATGTTTTACATCCAATAGGTTGGGATAGTTTTGGTATGCCTGCTGAAAATGCAGCTATTAAACATAAGCTTCATCCTAAAAAATGGACTTATGAAAACATTGATTATATGAGAAATGAGTTACATAGTTTAGGTTTAAGTTTTTCAAAAAATAGAGAGTTTGCAACAAGTGATGAGCTTTATACAAGATGGGAACAAGAGTTTATTATCAAGATGTATGAAGAGGGACTTTTATATAAAAAGTCAACTACTGTAAACTGGTGTGAACCTTGTCATACTGTTTTAGCAAATGAGCAAGTTGAAGAGGGTTGTTGTTGGAGATGTGATACTCCTGTTGAGCAAAAAGAGATGCCTGGATACTATATTGCTATTACTAAATATGCACAAGAGTTACTTGATGATTTAAAAACCTTAGAGGGTTCTTGGCCATCACAGGTTTTAACTATGCAAGAGAATTGGATTGGAAGAAGCGAGGGATTAGAGTTTAAGTTTGATTTATCTCAAGAATCAAGATATAAATTAAATAAAAATTTTGCTTCATTTGATGTATTTACTACAAGACCTGATACTATTTATGGGGTTTCTTATGCAGCTCTTTCACCTGAACATCCAATTGTAAAATATATAGTTGAAAATAGTTTAGTTGATGAAAATAAGATTTTTAAAATCAAAGAGATGCAAAAAGTTAGTGAAAGAGATAGATCAATTATGCCTAAACAAGGTGTTTCTTTAGAGATTGATGTTCTTCACCCATTAACAGGTAAAAAAATCCCAGTTTGGGTTGCAAACTTTGTATTAGTTTCATATGGTAGTGGTGCTGTTATGGCAGTACCTGCCCATGACCAAAGAGATTTTGAATTTGCCCGTGAGTATGATTTACCAATTAATCAAGTAATTGTTGGAAAAGATGGTGAGATTTCTAATATGAAAGAGGCTTATACAGAAGCTGGAACTTTGATTAATTCTGAGGGTTTCACAAATTTAGCAAATGACAAAGCTAAAAAAGCGATTATTTATCATTTTGAACAAAACTCTTTTGGAATTAAGAAAGTTAATTATAAACTAAGAGATTGGGGAGTTTCTAGACAAAGATATTGGGGTGCTCCAA
>CBFIGT010000114.1:0-7416 GCA_965662175.1 Arcobacter sp.
TAGATTTATTTGCAGGATATACATCAGCAGATAATTCTTCAAGTGATGCTGCAGTTTTTAGAGGTATAGGACAAGGTGCTTATTCTCAATTTACAGCAACTACAAAAACAGCAGGAGTTGATGCCTTTAGTGCGGGGACTGATGCTTGGCAAATTGGTGCAGGATATAAAATTGGTGATTTAAAATCAAAATTAAGATTTACACAATTTGATAAACTAGCAGCAAACTCAGATTTAGACGAGACTACTTTGAATTTGGAATATAAATTTTCAAAAGAATTAAAAGCACAAATTGATTATTCTATTTTAGATTATGAGAATAATACAAAAGATGCTACAGATTTAAGAACTAGACTTATTTATTCTTTCTAACAAAACTATGCAGGGATTTTCATCCTTGCATTATACTTCTCTTATAACTTTATGATAAAATTTCATAAAGGAGTTCCATGAAAATACTTTTACTTGAAGATGATATATTATTAAATGAGATTATTGAAGAATACTTACAAAATAAAGGTTATGCTATAACTTCCACCTTTACAGGAAATGAAGCTGAAGTTTTAATTTATTCTCAAATATATGATTTATTTATTTTTGATGTGAATGTTCCTGGAATTAATGGGTTTGAATTATTAAAAAGTGTAAGACAAAATAATATAAAAACACCAACAATTTTTTTAACATCTTTAAATATGGTTGAAGATATCGAAAAAGGCTTTGAATCGGGTTGTGATGATTATATAAAAAAACCTATTGAACTTAAAGAATTAGATGTGAGAATAAACAATTTAAAAAGACTATTTAATATTTTACCCAATAATATTATTGAGATTTCTTCAAATATATATTTTGATAGACTAAATTCAATTATTAATGTAAATAATAAGGAAATACGCCTTACAAAAAAAGAGTGTGAAATATTGTTATACCTAATAAGAAATCAAAATGTAGTAAGTGTTGAAGAATTGAGTACGAATATTTGGGCTTATGAAGATTCACCAAGTGAGACGACAATCAGAACATATATAAAAAATTTAAGAAAAATTCTCGACGATGACAACTTAATTATAAATGTAAGAGGAATTGGGTATAAATTCAATAATAAAAATCTATTATAGTCATAAATAAGATTTATCTAAAAATATACTTTATAAGAGTTAATAAGCCAATATGATATTTAATATTATATCGACTTATTTAACCTTTTAGTTAATTATAATTTATCCTGAGAATTCATCTCCACTGTATAATTCTTTAAGTAGTTTTAATTGTTTTTGGGATGTAGTCTCATTACTTATTTTTTTATCTACTTGTTTACTTTTCATAAAAGCTTGACACTCTTCATGCATTTTTGCCATTTTTTCATGATCTATCATTTTCATTTTTGAACTAACTTCTCCATTTTGGTTCATATGGTTCATCATTTTTCCCTCATGCATATGGTCTCCCATGTGATCTCCACTAGCAAATAATGCTCCTGCCAATAAACTTGTTCCTAATAGTGTTGTAACTATTTTTTTCATTTTTTATCCTTTTTTTTAAATTACTGTATTTTACATATCTAATGAGGATTATTTGAGGAAAAATAACTTTTTATAAAAATATATTAAAAAATAAATATATTTTTATTTTTATTGATTTTACATGTTTATCCCATACTCAATTGGTACACTCAAGAAGAGGTATCAATTGGTCAATATAGAAATAAACTTAAAATTATTTGATATTATTGGATATATTTCTATCTTATTTTCTCTATTATCTTTTATAAGTAATTCAAAAAAATATATATTAATATTTGGTTTATTTTCTACAATTCTTTTTGGAATAAGTATTAGCTATTATTCTGGCTTTAATGGACTTTTTGTTAGTTTTATTTCTGCAATAACAAAAGTTTTATCTCTAAAATATGATAGTGAAAAACTCAAAGTATATAAAATCTTTTCTGTGGTAATTGTATTAGCTTTTTATATATTATTTAATGAAGAAGGAGTTATCGGTATTTTCCCTTTAATTTCACTAATATTTATTATATTTGCTGATTTGCAAGATAATATATTAAAATTAAAGCTTTTCTATTATGGTTCAATTTTCAGTTGGATAATATATGGGATAGCATTAAATTCTATCCCAGCAATACTATATGATATATTTGGACTTATAGTTTTGACATATTCTATTTATAAAATTATATTAAATAAATATATTAATAAATTAGTATAATCTACTAAAAAATCAAAGTTAATCTGTCACCATACAAAACTAAAATGCTTTAACAATTAAACAAATTCAAAAAATTTATTTTGAATTTACTCTTTTAAACTTATAGTTAATAAAATATTGTTTTCTAAAAACTTATTTTCAATTTAATTTATTTTTTACAAAAGGCTACTATTTTAATTTAAGATTTTTTAGTCTTAATGCATTCAATATAACAGAGACTGAACTGAAACTCATAGCAGCAGCAGCAATAATTGGAGATAATAAAATGCCAAAATAAGGATATAAAATCCCAGCTGCAATTGGTACACCTAGTGTATTATAAATAAAGGCAAAAAACAGATTTTGTCGTATGTTTCTCATCGTACTTTTACTTAACTTATATGCTTTTAAGATACCATTTAAATCACCTTTTATTAAAGTAATTTCTGCACTTTCAATTGCAATATCAGTACCAGTTCCCATCGCAATTCCTACGTTTGAAGCAACAAGTGCAGGAGCATCATTTACTCCATCTCCTGCCATTGCAACTATTTTACCTTGTGCTTGCAAATCTTTTATTACTGATAGTTTATCTTCAGGTAAAACATCTGAGTAAACTTGATTTATAGCTAGTTCGTTTGCAATTGCATTTGCAGTGGTTTTATTGTCCCCTGTTAACATTACTACATTTATTCCAAGGCCATGTAAGCCATCAATAGCATTTTTAGTTGATGGTTTTATTGGATCAGCAATAGATATTAAACCTGCCAAAATATTATCAATAGCTATAAAAATTACTGTTTGTCCATTTTCTCTTAAATCATCAGCTTTTTTTTCTGCATCTTCTAAGTTTATATTTAGACTATCCATTAATTTAAAATTACCTAATGCAATAGTTCTAAAATCAACTTCTCCTACAACACCTTTTCCTGTTATATAATTAAATTCTTTAACTTCTAATATTTCTATCTTTTTTTCTTTTACTTTTTTGATAATAGCCTCAGACAAGGGGTGCTCACTATTTTGTTCTATTGCAGCAGCAAATTTTAAAATGTCATTTTCTATAAAATTATTTAAAGGAATTATTGAACTTATTTCTGGTTTTCCAACAGTTAAAGTACCTGTTTTATCAACAACAACTGTGTCAACTTTTTCCATAATCTCTAATGCTTCAGCATTTTTTATAAGTACTCCTTCTATTGCACCCCGACCAGTTCCTACCATAACTGAGATTGGAGTGGCTAATCCTAATGCACAAGGACATGCAATAATTAAAACTGCAACTGCATTTACTATTGCAAATGCAATACTAGGTTCCGGACCAAAAAGATACCAAATGATATAAGTAATAATAGAAATAATAACAACTACAGGTACAAAATAACCAGATATTGTATCAGCTAATTTCTGTATAGGAGCACGACTCCTTTGTGCCTGTGCAACCATTTCTATAATTTGTGATATTAATGTATCTTTTCCTATTTTAGTAGTTTGCATTAAAAATACACCTGTTCCATTAACAGTCGCACCAATAACTTTATCATCTACATTTTTTTCTACAGGAATTGATTCTCCTGTAATCATTGATTCATCAATATTACTTTTTCCTTTAGTTATAAACCCATCTACTGGTATTTTTTCTCCTGGTTTTATTTTAATAATATCATTTAATTGAATATCTTCTGCATCTATTAACTCTTCTTTACCATTTTCATTAATTCTTAAAGCTTTTGATGGCACTAAATCTAGCAACATTTTGATAGCAACATTTGTTCTTGAACGTGCTTTTAGTTCTAATACTTGGCCTAATAAAACTAATGTAATAATTACTCCTGCTGCTTCAAAATAGACAGGTACTCTTCCTGATTCTGTTTGTAAATCAATAGGAAAAATCATAGGAAAAAATAATGCTATGACACTAAAAATCCATGCAACACTAACACCTAATCCAATAAGTGTAAACATATTTAAATTTCTTGTAGTAATAGAGTAATATGCTTTAACATAAAAATTCCATCCTCCCCAAAGAACAATTGGTGTTGCAAGAATAAATTCAATATATTGTATAACTGTCATAGTTAAATTAACCGGCAGGATATTTTCTGTTAAATCTGATAACATTGCTAAAACAAATAAAGGCACAGCTAAAATTGCACTTACCCAAAACCTTTTTGTCATATATGATAGTTCTTTATTATCTTCTTCTTTACTTGTACTATCCATAGGTTCAAGTGCCATTCCACATTTAGGACAATCCCCTGGTTTATCACGAATAATTTCAGGATGCATAGGACAAGTATATTTTGTATCTTTATTTGAGTAATGATGTTTATGTACTGAACCATCATGCTTCTCAATATTTTTGTCTTCATTTTCTAAATAGGATAAAGGTTCTTTTTCAAATTTATTTAAACAATTTTTACTACAAAAGTAATATTTTTTGTCTTTAAAAAATTTATTAAACTTTGAAGTTTTGTTAACATCCATTCCACATACGGGATCTTTTACTATAGTATTCATGATAACTCCATTAATTATGATTATGTTCATTGTGCATAAAAAGATGAATTATGGGACATAAAAGCAATAATAATGGCCATAAATCAAATAACACTTTAGGTGGTTGAAGAAAAAAATAAACAACAACACTAACAATTAAAATAATTAGAATTTTATTTTTTTTCAAAATAATCCTTATTTTTAAATATTGTTAAATTATAATATTTTTATATGGAGTTAGTATGTAGAGAGGAAGGTCTTTAAATTAATTTAAAGACCTAAAGGTAAAAGATATACTACGCATTCTTTAAGTTAAGTTTACACTCTTCTTGTATTTTAGTTATATCTCTTCTTTTCCAAATAAAATAAATGGCAGGTAAAACTAAAAGAGTTAAAATCACAGCACTTACCATACCCCCAACCATCGGTGCTGCAATTCTTCCCATTACTTCAGAACCAGTACCCGTACCATAAAGTATAGGTAATAGACCAGCAATAATTGCTGCTGCAGTCATCATTACGGGACGAACTCTCATTCCAGCTCCATGAAGAACAGCATGCCTAAGAGTTTCTTCTCTAGGAAGAATGTCTTGTGCGGCACATTTTTCAATCATTTCATTATATGCTTGATTCAAATAAACCAACATAATAACACCAATTTCTACTGCAACTCCTGCTAATGCAATAAATCCAACTGCCACTGCAACTGAAAAATTATAGTTCTGAATATACATTAGCCAAATACTCCCAACCATAGCTAAAGGTAAAGTTCCCATAATAATTGCAACTTCTATAAAATTACGGAAGTTAATATATAATAATATAATTATAATCATCAGGGTTAATGGCACGACATACGTTAATTTTTCTTTTGCTCTTTCCATATATTCGTATTGTCCTGACCATGCTATAGAATATCCAGCAGGTAATTCAAGTTTCTCATTAACTGCAAGTTGAGCTTCTTTTACATAACTTCCAATATCTACACCCTCAATATCAATAAATGCCCAACCATTTAATCTGGCATTTTCACTTTTTATACCTGGAGGTCCATCTTCAACATAAACTTTTGCCACATCTCCTAATGTAATTCTTTGACCATTTGGTGTGATTATTGGAAGTAATGATAATTGTTCAGGAGAACTTCTATAATCTTGAGGATATCTTAAGTTAATGGGATATCGCTCAAGTCCCTCTACCGTTTGCGATACATTCATACCACCAACGGCAGTTGAAATAATTTGTTGTAAATATGAAATATTTAAACCATATCTAGCTGCTTTTTCTCTTTGAATATCAACTTTTATATATCTACCTCCTGCAACTCTTTCAGAATAAACAGATGTAGTACCAGGTACTTCTTTAATAATTTTTTCTAAATCTTTACCAATATTTTCTATAACTTTTAAATCAGGCCCTGCTATTTTTATACCAATAGGAGTTTTGATTCCAGTTGCTAGCATATCTATTCTAGTTTTAATAGGCATAACCCAAGCATTAGTAACTCCTGGTAATTTTACAAGTGCATCAAATTCTTTTTTTAAACTTTCTGTTGTAACTCCTTCTCTCCATTGATTCTTTGGTTTAAGTTGAATAAATGTTTCAATCATTGTTAACGGTGCTGGGTCAGTTGCTGTTTCTGCTCGTCCAACTTTTCCAAATACTGTTTCAACTTCTGGTACAGTTTTAATTAATTTATCAGTTTGCTGTAGAAGTTCTCTAGCTTTTCCAATAGAAATACCAGGATATGTTGTTGGCATATACATCAAATCACCTTCATCTAAAGGTGGAATAAATTCACTTCCAATTTTATCTAATGGCCAAAAACCAATACCTAAAATAATAAGAGATGATAAAAGAACCATTTTAGGATACTTTAATACACCTTTTAATACAGGCATATATCCAGCAGTTAACATTTTATTAACTGGATTTTTATGTTCTGGTAAAACTTTTCCTCTAATAAAATACCCCATTAATATTGGGACAAGCGTAATTGCAAGAGCTGCAGAAGCTGCCATTGCATAAGTTTTTGTAAATGCTAGTGGAGCAAACATTCTTCCTTCTTGTGCTTCAAGAGTAAAAACTGGAACAAAACTAACAGTAATAATTAGTAAACTAAAGAATAATGCAGGTCCCACTTCACTGGCTGATTCGGCAACTATTCGCCATCTATTCTCTTTTGTTAAAGGGGTTCGTTCCATATGCTTATGCATATTTTCAATCATAACAATAGCCCCATCAATCATTGCTCCAATTGCAATAGCAATACCTCCAAGAGACATAATATTTGCATTTAATCCTTGCATATACATAACAATAAATGCTGCTAAAATTCCTACAGGTAAACTAACAATTGCAACTAAGGATGACCTAACATGGAAAAGAAATATAATACAAACTAAAGCTACAACACCAAACTCTTCAAGTAGTTTAAATGTTAGATTATCAACTGCACTTTCAATCAGTTTACTTCTATCATATACAGGTACAATTTCAACACCTTCAGGTAAACCTTTTTTTAAAGTCTCTAATTTTGCCTTTACAAGTTCAATTGTTTTTTGTGCATTTTCACCATAACGCATAACAACAATTCCACCAACGGTTTCTCCTTCCCCATTTAACTCAGCAATACCTCTTCTCATTTGAGGTCCAATGTCAATCTCAGCAATATCTTTTAAAAGAAGGGGTGTTCCATTTACATTCATTCCAA
>CBFIGT010000115.1:0-7293 GCA_965662175.1 Arcobacter sp.
GTAAAATATGAAGAGTTAGCTTCAAAAATATCTGAAACACTAAACTTTATGAAAGCTTGTGGAATAACATCTGAAAATACTGATCAACTAACACATACTACACTTTATACTTCACATGAAGCACTATTATTAAACTATGAAGAAGCACTTACAAGAAAAGATTCACTTACGGGTGATTGGTATGATTGTAGCGCTCATATGTTATGGATAGGTGATAGAACAAGAGAGCTTGATGGTGCGCATTTAGAGTATTTTAGAGGTATTAAAAATCCTATTGGTTGTAAAGTTGGACCTTCTATGAAAGAGGATGAATTAATTAGATTAATTGATGCTTTAAACCCTGAAAATGAAGCTGGAAGACTTAACTTAATAGTTAGAATGGGACATGAAAAAGTTGCTGATATTTTCCCTAACTTACTTAAAAGAGTTGAGAGTGAAGGTAAAAAAATTGTATGGTCGTGTGACCCAATGCATGGAAATATTGAAAAAACTTCAAATGGTTATAAAACAAGAGATTTCGCAAATATTTTAAGCGAAGTTAAACAGTTTTTCCAAATCCATAAAGCACAAGGAAGTGTTGCAGGTGGTATTCACTTGGAGATGACAGGACAAAATGTAACTGAATGTACAGGAAGTACAAGCTCAGCAATTACACAAGAAGGTCTTGCAAGTAGATATCATACTCAATGTGACCCAAGACTTAATGCTGACCAATCTTTAGAGTTAGCATTTATGATAGCTGATACACTAAAAGAGGCTAGAAAATAAAGAGTTTTAACTCTTTATTTAAATTTATGTAATATAATACATAATATTAAAGGATTATATTATGTATATTCAAAGATTAATTTTAGAAGATATAAAAGAGTACCAGAAATTCTTTCCAGTTTTACTTATCAGTGGTGCAAGACAAGTTGGTAAATCTACTTTAGCATTACATCTAAATATCGAAAATTATATTACCCTTGATGATATTAATATATATGAAATGGCTAAGAATAATCCTAAAGGATTTATTGAGTCATTAGACAAGCCAGTTGTAATTGATGACATTCAAAGATTGCCTGAACTTCTTATATCTATAAAAGAGTATGTGGATAAAGACAGAATAAATGGAGAGTTTATTTTAACAGGTTCTGCTTGCCTTCAAGGATTTAAAGAGATATCAGATTCTCTTGCTGGAAGAATTGGGATAGTTGAACTTTATCCATTTTCACTAAAAGAGAAAAATCAAAATAGTGATAATATCCTTGATATTTTCTCACAAGATTTAAATAAATATCTTTTAAAAAAGTTTGATGATATAAGTATTGAAAAAGATATTATAGATGGTGGATATCCTGAAATTAGTAAAATTGATAGTCAAAAAGGTAAATATCTATGGTTTAGCTCATATATAAGAACATATATAGAATCAGATGCTAAAGAGTTAGCAAATATTAGAAATATGGATAAATTTATTAATATGTATAAACTTTGCATGTTTAGAAGTGGAACTATTTTTAATAAAAATGATATTCAAACACAAGTTGGACTTGATGGAAGAACATTTGATAGTTATTTTAGTGTTTTAGAACATACTTATCAAATCCAAAAATTACAACCATATTTTAATAATCAACTAAAACGATTAGTTAAAACTCCAAAAATATTTTCTATTGATACTGGAGTTCTTTGTCATTTATTGCAAATTAATACAGAAGATGAATTTAATAAATCTCCACTAAAAGGTGAAATACTTGAAACATTTATATTTAGTGAACTATTAAAAGCGAACTCCTATGCTCAGAGCAGAGTTAATCTTTATTATTATAGAACAACTGATAAAAAAGAGATTGATTTTATTTTAGAGTATTCTAATAAAATAGTAGCACTTGAAATAAAAGCCTCTAAAACAGTAAAAAAAGATGATTTTAAACATATATATAAATTAAAAGAAGAGATAAACAAAGAGTTTGATAAGGGAATAGTTTTATATATGGGAGATACATTTTTACAAATTGATGAAAATATGTATGCAGTACCAATTGGATTTTTGAAATAAAATAGATTATTACCGACTCTCAAAGGTCGGTAATAAAGTGACTGTTATTGTTCAAAAATCCTAAGAGCTTGAGAGAATCTCTAAATTCTACTTCTTGAACACTTTTTGGAACAAATTACATCTCCAAATAAAGGTTATAAAGCCAATAAGTGAGATATTCTAATTTTGTTCCAAAATTTAGAGGTTATGTAACATTTAATATGAACTTTCAAAAAACTGTTTATAGTTTTATCTTACTTAATATTATCAATTTTAGGAAATTTAAAAGTTTTACTTGTAGGTGCATAACAAAGCCCTAATTTAGTACAACCTTGATATTGAATTTCTAAATTAAATGGTACATTGCCTATTTTTTCTTTGATTAAAGTAAATGGAACATTTAATGAAAAATCTTTAACTATTACTTGGTCACCCTTAAAGTTTTCAGTTGCAGGTTTAGCAATGTAATTTGTTAAATCAATTTTTTTAGGCTTTGTGATTAATACTTTCAATTTTTTATCATATACATATATATGCTTATATAATGAAAGTTTAATATCTATGCTATTTTGTTTTATTTCTGCACTTGGCTTAATAGCAACATCCGGCGATACAAAATCTTTTGCTCCAAAGCTATAGATAACGATACTTAAAAGTAAGAATAATTTTTTCATGATTATACCTTGTTTAGTTTTGAATGATATTAACATTCTTATAAGTATATTAGTATATTCTAATATATTTGTCAAGTATTAATGTTTTATTAAATTAGAATATACTAATATAGATTATTGTTTTTATAATATATAAAGTATAAGGAAGAAATATGGAAAAGACAACATTTGAAATCACAAAAATGGATTGTCCATGTGAAGAAAACTTACTCAGAATGAAACTTGATGTTATTGAAGAGGTTAAAAACCTTGAATTTGATATTCCAAATAGAAAATTAACTGTTTATCATATTGGTAATATTTCTGAAATTGAAAGTTCAATAAATGATTTAAAATTAGGGGATACCCTTTTAAGTAGTGAAACTACAGAAGAAGTTGAGTTTAAAGAAGAAAGTGGACAACGTAAGTTACTTTGGACAGTACTAGCTATTAATTTTGCATTTTTTTTGATAGAAATGTCAACTGGTATTATTTCAAAATCAATGGGACTTGTTGCAGATAGCTTAGATATGCTTGCCGATTCATTTGTATATGGTATTAGTCTATTAGCAGTAGGAGGAACAATTGCAAGGAAAAACAATGTTTCGAAACTTGCTGGATATTTCCAAATATTACTTGCATTTATAGGATTTATTGAAGTTATGAGAAGGTTTCTTGGGGATGGTCAAATGCCAGATTTTTGGACAATGATTATTGTATCAACTTTTGCACTTATAGCAAATGGAATTTGTTTATATCTGTTTATGAAATCTAAAAGTGAAGAATCGCATATGCAAGCTAGTATGATATTCACTTCAAATGATATAATAATTAACTTTGGAGTAATTGTTTCTGCTGTACTTGTGTCAGTGTTAAATTCAAATAAACCAGACTTAATCGTTGGTGCAATAGTATTTGTTTTAGTAATTTATGGTGCAATTAGAATATTAAGGCTTACGAGAAACTAATAATCAATCGTAAAAGATAACTATATAGGTTTTTAGTAAGATAAAAAAGGAAAAGTATGACAAATACAATAAACTGTGTCCGAGATAAAAATAATGATGTTTTGGTTAAAAAAGCAAAAAAAGACATTAGTAAAAATAAAAAAAATATTGATTATCAATCAAAAGTTTTTGCTCTTTTAGGTAGTGAAGTTAGATTTAGAATTGTTTATTTACTTTTAAATAATAAAGAACTATGTGTATGTGATTTTTGTGATATTCTAGAAATGAATCAATCTCCTATCTCTCAACACTTAAAAAAATTAAAAGATGCAAGTATTTTAGAGAATAAACGTGAAAAATTGGCAATATTTTATTTCATTCCTGACTCAATGAGAGAAATACTACAACTTTTAATTAATAGCAAAGCAAAAGAGTAAAACAATACCATGAAAAGAATTTTATTATTAGAAGATGACTTATCCTTAGGTGAAACTATTAAAGAATTATTATTGGAAAATGATTATGAAGTTGACTATGTTACTAAAGGCAATGATGTCATAGAGATCACTTTTGATAAAGAATATGATTTATATATCTTTGATATAAATGTTCCTGATATTGATGGACTTGAAATACTTAAAAGTTTACGAGATGCTGACGATTCAACACCCGCAATATTTATTAGTGCTATGACAGATTTAAATACCTTTTTAAAGGGCTTTGAAGTTGGTGCAGATGATTTTATAAAAAAGCCTTTCTATCCCGAGGAGTTAATTGTAAAAGTGAATTTAAAACTCTCTTCAAATAAAAAGGAAATAGCTTTTAATGACATCGTATACTTACCAAAAAACAAGCAGCTATTTAAAAACAATGAGAATATATATTTAACTCAAATTCAATTAAATCTATTTGAACTATTTATTAATAATAAAAACCGAATAATTGCACAAGAAGAGCTTTATGATTGTTTGGAAAAACCAACTGGAAATGCTTTAAGATTTCATATTAATAAGTTAAAAAATTTAACAGAGTTAAATATAAAGAATATTAGAGGTCAAGGATATATTTTTGAGTCGAGTTGAAATTGAATCTTTTATCAAAAGTTTTTTACTCTTTTTTATTTCATTAGCGAGTATAACTGCACTCAGATATTATGAAATGTATGAAAACAAGATATATCTGTTTGAGGAAAGATTATTTTCGCAAATGAAAATTTCTAGTTTTAATAAGGAACCTACAAATTTTATTGTAACAAACGTTCCTAAGAGCAGTGATAAAATATCTAATGTATTTAGTTTTAACAAAAATCAGATATTTGTACTTTTTGAAATGAAAGATTTAAATAACTCTCTAGTAAAGGTCTCTTACCCACTAAATAGCTTTTTACAAGACAGAAGTATAATCTTAGAACAAGTCAAAAATATGTTTTATCAAAGCATATTAATAATGTTCATTATTTCAATTCTATTCTCTTTGTATGCATTACATCCATTAAAAAAATCTTTGTCTTTAACTAATGAATTTATTAAAGATATTCTACATGATTTTAATACTCCACTTTCAACCGTAAGATTAAACGCAAGAATATTAAAAAACAAAATGGATAATAAAAATGTAGAGCGTATAGAAAGAAGTGTTGACACTATTGTAAATTTACAAAACAACTTAAGAACCTATCTAGAAAGTAAAATTAAAGAGAGTGAAGTAGTTTATGTGGAAGATATAATTTTACAAAGAGTTGATTACATCAAAGGTATTTATCCTCATATTAAGTTTGAAGTAGACATAAAGGACAAACGTTTATTTTGTTATAAAGATGGTCTGGTAAGAATTTTAGATAATATTCTATCAAATGCTTGTAAATATAATAAAGAAAACGGTGAGGTGATGGTTTCCTTTAATGAAAACTATATTTTAGAAGTCACAGATACTGGTGTAGGGATAAAAAAACCCAGAAAAATATTCAAAAGATTTTATAAAGAGACTTCACGAGGATTAGGTATAGGACTTCATATTGTTAAAAAACTCTCCAATGAAATGAATATTGGTTTATGTGTAAAATCACAAATCAATATAGGCACTACATTTAAATTAAATCTTACAAAACTAATACATAGCTAACACTTTACTAATGATTCACTAACACTCTTTTGTCATAATTTCAATACAAGAGAAAATATAAAGGAGAAAAAATGAAAAAATTAGTTTTGTCATTAGGTACATTAGGATTAGTATTTTCATCTCTTTTGGCAAATGATGTGCAATCTTTACTTCAAAAAAACAACTGTATGAACTGTCATAATATAGTAGGGATGAAATCAGCTCCACCGTTTATGGCAATTGCCAGAATGAATTCAAGTTGGTTTGGAAGCAATAACAGTAAAAGAAATATTATGAAAAGTATCAAAGAAGGAAGTCAAGGAAAATATCCCATGTTTTCAAATACTGCAATGCCTTCATATGCACATCTGTCGGATAAAGACTTAAATATACTTGCTGAATGGATAACCTCTCAAAGTTCAAGAGGTATGCGTGGAAATATGATGAACCACAATTGTATGGATAATTGTATGCATAATAATGGGATGAATAATAACTGGATGAACAATAACTGGATGAATAACAATTAATATAAAAAAAGGATTAGAAATGAAAACAAAATTAATAGCAACAACACTTTTAGTAGGAGCACTTACAACTTCTGTACTTGCACATGGTAATAATATGCAAGAAATGAATTGTATGAATGGGCAAATGATGGAACAGGGTATGAAAATGCATAATAACATGAATCAACAAAATATGATGCATGGTAATATGTCAGGATATCAAAATATGATGAACTGCAACATGTCAGGTATGATGGGAAATAGTATGATGTACAATGACATGTCAATTTTTCCTAACATTAATTTAAGCAATGAGCAAAAAGCTAAACTTTCATCTTTACAACAAGAGATGCATAACGAAATGAATACTCAAATGAATAACATGAACAATAGTGGTATGATGAGTTTTATTACCAAAAATGGTTTTGATAAAGAATCATTCAAAAAAACAATGAACGACAGACATCAAACCATGATGAATTTAAGAGCTAACCATATGGAAAAAGTACTAAATGTATTGACAAAAGAGCAATTGGCTCAATTAAATAAATAAGAAGGATAAAGAATGTTTCACGATAATTGGAACTACATGGGGCACATGGGCTTTCACCAAGGAGGATTTATGTTTTGGGTTATAGCAATATTAGTAGTGTTTTTATTAGTTAAAATATTTAAAGATAATAAAAAAGTTCACAAAAACAGTGAAGATGAATCTCTTCAGATCCTAAAGAATAGATTTGCAAGAGGAGATATTACTGAAGAAGAATATTCTTCGAAAAAAAGTATACTTAATCTGTAAAATATAAAATAATGGATTCTATTGGTGAAGATTTTATGAGACTATAAAATCAACTATATAAATTCACTTTATTATTCTACCTCAATAAACATATTTTTTAGAATATTATAAAATATGTTTAGTTGAGAGTTGATTAATCAACATTGGATCTGACAGAAAAAGATGAGTTATAATAACAAGTTCAATAACCTGTAGAGACTGTGAAAGAATTAAAGCCATTGATAACAAGAAATTAGATAAAATATAGATATCATAGATTAAC
>CBFIGT010000116.1:0-7265 GCA_965662175.1 Arcobacter sp.
GATAAGCTAACCACTTTGAAAGAAATGTTACCACATCATAAATTGTTTCATCAAAAGATTTTTCAGACTCTTTTAGAGCAATTACATCATCAATAAAAGTCTCATGGGTTTTTTCATGTTCTATAAACCAAATATCATCTTTAAAATATCTAGACCAAATAGCCTCTTCTGTTTTAAAGTGATAATCAGCATATTGAGCTAATTCATCAAAAATCTCATTAAGAATATTTTCATTAGATAAATTAGCCAAATTTGCAGCTAATTTATTTAAAATAAAAACTAACTGCATATGTTGTTCATCAATAACTTCAATACCTGTTTCAAAGTTCTTATCCCAAGGAAATATTTCAAAAAACTCTATGTTTTGATTTTTAAAACTCATTATTATCCTAAAAAAATTTATTTGATTATTATATCTAAATAAATATCAAAATTATTTTAACTGTTACTTATTTAACTTTCTAGCAAAATATAAACTTACCACTAGGAATATCCCTAGGTATATGTAAAATTCTTCCTGCATGCACTTCCTTTATTATAATAAAAACTTATATCTATAAATATTAAAAAATAGATTTTATTATTTAATAAATTATAAGAAAAACTTATCATTTTTTTTAGAAAACTTTAATACTTTATAGACTATAATTTCCATGTTTTTTAAGGTTTCTTTATGGAAATTTAGTAAATTTTTAGCAATTTCACTATTTTCTATTCTTTTTATATATTTGTATCTTGAATATATAAACTAAGGGCTTGAGGTTTTCCTCAAGCCCTTTTTCTATTTTTACTACTTCCAAACTTTATTCTTCCTAAAATTAAGCAATTTTATACCAATTTTTTGATACCCTATCTAATTAATTTTCAGTTAATTATTCGGAGAAAAAATGAATTTACATGAATACCAAGCTAAAAACTTGTATAGAAAATATGATATTCCCACAACAACAGGAAAACTTCTTACTCACCCATCTCAATTAGATGATATTTTAAGAACTGTTGGCAAAAATAGATGGGTTATAAAAGCACAAGTTCATGCGGGTGGAAGAGGAAAAGCAGGTGGTGTTGTACTTGTTGATTCTAAACAGCAAGCTAATCAAGAGGTTAGAAGACTTTTAGGAAGCAATTTAGTTACTTACCAAACAACAGCACAAGGTCAACCTGTTAACTCAATATACATAGAAGAACCATGTGAAATAGCTGATGAAATCTATTTAGCTTTTATAGTAGATAGAACAACTCAAAGAATTATGATTATCACTTCAAGTGAGGGTGGTGTTGAGATTGAAGAGGTTGCTGAAAAAACTCCTGAAAAGATTTTAAGAAATCCTATTAATCCAATTGTAGGAATTATGCCTGCACAATGTAGACAAATTTGTGATGATTTAGGATTTGATAAAGAGTTAAGCACTCAAATGATAGATATCATGCAAAAAATGTACAAAATGTTTGTTGAAAAAGATTTATCTTTAGTTGAAATCAACCCTTTAGTTGTAACAAAACAAAAAAAACTTGTTTGTTTAGATGGGAAAGTAGTAGTTGATAATTCAGGACTTTATAGACAGCCTAGAATGAATGAAGTTAGAGATGAGACTCAAGAGGATGCAAGAGAGCTAAAAGCTGAAAAACTGGACTTAAACTATGTATCACTTGATGGAAATATAGCTTGTATGGTAAATGGCGCTGGTTTAGCTATGGCAACTATGGATTTAATCAAAACTCACGGTGGAGAGCCTGCAAACTTCTTGGATGTTGGTGGTAGTGTAAATGAAAACAGAGTTATTGATGCCTTTGAGATTATTTTATCAGATGAAAAAGTAAATGGTATTTTAGTAAATATTTTTGGTGGAATTGTTAGATGTGATATTATAGCTTCAGGGATTATTGGAGCTGCAAAAAAAATGAATATTCAAGTTCCTATTGTTGTAAGACTTGAGGGAACAAACGCAAAAGAGGGATTAGATTTGATAAGAGAATCAGATGTAAATGTTTACGAAGAGGCAAACTTAGATGATGCTGCACAAAAAATTATTGAACTTACAACTAAAGGAGCTAAGTAATGGCTATTTTAGTAGATAAAAATACAAAAGTATTAGTTCAAGGTTTAACAGGAGCGCAAGCTAGCTTTCATACTCAAAGAGCAATAGCTTATGGTACAAATGTGGTAAGTGGTGTAGTTCCTGGAAAACGTGGTCAAAAACATCTTGATTTACCAATTTATAATACAGTTGAGTGTGCAAAAAGATTAAGCGGAGCAAATGCTTCAATTATCTATGTTCCAGCTCCATTTTGTAAAGATGCCATTATTGAAGCTAGTGAAAATGGAATTGAAACTATTGTTTGTATAACTGAGGGAATTCCAACTATTGATATGCTTGATATAAAAGCAGCATGTGATTTAAATGGTTCAAGACTTATAGGACCTAATTGTCCTGGAATTATAACTCCAAATCAATGTAAAATGGGAATTATGCCTGAGAATATTCATATGGCTGGAAGTGTAGGAATTGTATCTCGTTCTGGAACATTAACATATGAAGCTGTAAACCAATCAACTCTTGCTGGATTTGGACAAAGTACTTGTGTGGGAATTGGTGGTGATCCAGTACCTGGAAGTGATTTTATTGATATTTTAAGAATGTTTGAAGCTGACCCTTTAACAAAAGCTATTGTTATGATTGGTGAAATTGGAGGGGCTAAAGAAGAGGCTGCTGCTGAGTTTATAAAATCAAATATCACAAAACCTGTTGTTTCATATATTGCAGGAGTTACAGCTCCAAAAGGAAAAAGAATGGGACATGCGGGAGCTATTATTGATGGAAGTAAAGGAACAGCTGAAGAGAAATATATAGCCCTTGAAAGAGCAGGTGTTAGAACAGTTAGAACAATTACAGCTATAGGTGATGCTTTAAAAGAAGTTCACCCAAGATAATCGGAGCAAAATGCAATTAACAAATAAACAGATTGAACAATTCAATCAAGATGGCTTTTTAGTCATTAAAGATTTTGCTCCAAAAGAGCTTTGTGACAAAATTTTAGAAAAAGCAAAAGAGCATTTATCAAATAAAAAAGCTCCTATTGAGACTGAATCAGAGTACTTAGATGCCAATGATGAAACAAACACAGTAAGACGTCTAAGACAGGTTTACCAAAGGGAAGATATCTTTAAAGAGTGGATGACAAACAAAGATATAAGAGCTATTTTAAAACAGATATTTAATGAAGATATTGTTTTAACTTTGGCTCACCATAACTCAATTATGACAAAAATGCCAAAAGAGTCATCAAGAACATCTTGGCATCAAGATAGACGTTATTGGAGTTTTGAAAATGATGATTTAGTATCAGTTTGGCTAAGTTTAGATGATGAGTTTATAGAAAATGGTTTATTGGAATTTATTCCAGGAAGTCATAAACTAAAGCTAGAAAAAGAGCAATTTGATGAGAAATCAAACTTTTTAGATGAAAATCCAAAAAATATTGAGATTATAAAAAATAGAGTTCACACAAATTTAAAAAAAGGTGATATTGTACTATTTCACTGTAAAACACTACACCATGCAGGTAAAAATAAAACAGATAAAGCAAAAATCTCTTTTGTTTATACAGTAAGAGCAAAAAGTAATAAACCACTTCCAAACACTAGAAGTGATTTTCAAGAGATAGAGCTTGACTGATATTATAAAGCTTTTAGAAAATAAAACCTCATTTTCTAAAAGTGTTATCAAAAATATTTTAGAGCTACTTAATGATGGTTGTACTATTCCTTTTATCGCAAGATATAGAAAAGAACTAACACAAAATGCCACAGATGAACAGCTAAGAGAGTTTGAAGAGATTTATAACTATTCACAAAAACTTCTAAAAAGAAAAGAGGAGATTTTAAATCTATTAGAAGAGAAAAACTTCTTAGATGATAAAATCAAAAACATTGTAAATGAAGCTTCAACCCTACAAATTTTAGAAGATATTTATGCTCCTTTTAAAGATAAAAAATCCTCAAGAACAACAATTGCAATAAAAAATGGTTTAGAACCATTGGCAAATATAATTCAATCTTGTAAATACACTAAAAATGAGTGTTTTGAAAAGGCAAAATCTTTTTTAAATAACAATGTAAAAAATATTGAAGAAGCTGTAAATGGAGCATGTGATATTATTGCTCAAAGATATGCAGATGACTTTAAATCTAAAGAAATTCTTAGAAATTCTATTTTAAATTATGGTGAAATTCATACAAAAAAAACAAAAACTTTTGATGAAAATGGCTTATATAAAAACTTTATTGATATAAAAGAGAAAATAAAATATATAAAATCATATAGATTTTTAGCAATTTCTAGAGCTTCAAATGAAAAAGAGTTGACTTTTAAAATTGAAATTGATGAAAACTTTATATTAGAAAATATAAAAAAATACAAAATTCCATCTTGGGCGGAGAGTTCAAAAGAGTTGGTATATGAGAGCTATAAAGATGGACTAAAAAGATTACTTCTTCCAAGTTTAAAAAGAGAGATGATTACAACGCTAAAAGAGAAAGCTTCAAATGAAGCAATCGAGCTTTTTGGTAAAAATCTAAAAGAGCTTCTTTTAACTCCACCTTTAGTAAATCAAGTTATTTTAGGAATAGACCCAGGATATAAAACAGGTTGTAAAGTTGCTGTTATAAATGAGGATGGAAACTATTTAGATAGTGCTGTTATTTATCCCACAAAACCAAAAGAGGATTTTATTAACTCTTCAAAAATCATATTAACTTTAATAAAAAAATATAGAGTAAATGCAATAGCCATAGGAAATGGAACAGCCTCAAATGAAACAGCATCTTTTATATCAAATCTCATAAAAGAGAACTCTTTAGATGTAAAGTTTGCAATTGTAAGTGAAATAGGAGCTAGTGTTTATTCAGCTTCAAAAATAGCTACGCAAGAGTATCCAAACCTAGATGTTACAATAAGAGGCGCAATTTCTATAGCAAGTAGATTAAGAGACCCAATGGCTGCTTTAGTAAAAATTGACCCAAAATCACTTGGTATTGGACAGTATCAACACGATGTAAATCAAAAAGATTTAGCTTTAAAGCTAGAAAATGTAACAGTTGATTTAGTAAACAAAGTTGGTGTTGATTTAAACTCAGCCTCTTATAAACTATTATCTTTTATCTCAGGAATTAGTGAAACTTTAGCTAAAAATATTATAGCACATAGGGAAAAAATAGCTAAATTTAAAAGTAAAAAAGAGCTTTTAGATGTAAAAGGAATTGGGGCAAAAGCTTATGAACAAAGTGTTGGATTTTTAAGAATAAAAGATGGAAACTCTATTTTAGATAATACAGGAATTCATCCTGAAAACTACGCTCTTGTTAAGAACTTACAAAAAAAATATAAAGTTGAAGAGATAAAAAAATCTGATATTGAAAATATCTCAAAAGAGTTAAATATCTCAACTTTACTTTTGGAAGATATTGTAAATGAGTTACAAAAGCCAGGTTTTGATGTGAGAAGTGAGTTTGATGAACTTGAGTTTTCACAAGATATAAAGTCAATAGAAGACTTAAAAGAGGGTTTTATTTTATCAGGAGTTGTAAGAAACATCACTGATTTTGGAGCATTTGTTGATATTGGTTTAAAAAATGATGGACTTATTCATATCTCACAATTAAGCCAAAAAAGAGTCTCCCATCCAAGTGAAATATTAAGTATAAATCAACAACTAAAAAAGATAAAAGTCATAGCTGTTGATTTGGAAAAACAAAGGGTAAGTTTGAGTTTAAAACTCTAAACTTACTCGGGATTTTTCTCTTTATAAAGTTTATGTGGAGTTGGTTTTTTATTAAAATCAATTGTCACTAAAACAACCTCTTCAACTTGCATAATTACTTTATTTGTAGTTTTATTTCTAAGCTCACATTTAACTGTTATTGAAGTTTTTCCAACACGAACCAATTCAACACCTGTTGTAAGAATATCACCAATATTAGCAGCACTATTAAAAATACATTCAGAGACTTTTGCTGTTGCAATTCTACTAGTATCCAACAAATTAGCTGCAAAAATAGTAGCATCTGCATCAATCCAAGAAAGAGCCATCCCACCACCTAAAATACCTGCAGCATTTAAATGTGGGTACATTATCATTCGTTGAGTAGTATATTCCAAATTAAAACCTTTTTTCTTATTTTTAACTATTTCATATAAAAACTAGATTAAAAAGAGAGTTAAAAATGAGTAGATTTACAAATGCTTTTTTAATGCTATGAAAGATATGTACAATTTATAAACAAAGGAGTTATTTATGCAAAAATTTTTATATATTACTGATCAAAATGAGTTTAGTGATAATAGTTTTATAGGTCCATTATTCGAAAAATATCTAACAAAACATTTTGAAATCGAAATGGTATATTTCTCTAAAAGCAAAGCAAATTTTGAAAAAAAAGATGAAAATAAATTTATTGTTCCCCATGGTGATAAAAAGATTGTTTTAGAGGTTTTAGAAAAAAATGGTATTAATTTAAAAGATTACTCATTTGTGGCTGTTAGAAATGACACAAAAATCCTAAAAGAGGTTCTTAGTAAAAGAGCTAAATATGGATATAAAGTACCTTTTAGATTATCATTTCCAAAAAGAATAGCAAAATTACAAATTGATGAAGCAAACAATAAAAAAAGCTATTTTGATATTATTTCAAATAAAATCCAGCTTTTACAAGAAACCTCTTTAATAAATGATTGTGATATTTTTTTACCAACAACTAGAAGAATGAGGGATAATTATTTAAAAGATGTAAAAATTAGAACATTTGTAATTCCATCAGCAATTGACCCCGAAGCATTGCATGAAAATATTCAACATGAGGGAGAAGAAAAAAGATTCTTTTATGCAGGAACTTTGGATAAACTAAGAGAGTTTGAGACAGTTTTAGATGCCTTCAATGAAATATCTAATGATAGCTTTAAAATTGTTATCTCCACAAAAGATCCTGAATATGCCAAAAATTTATTAGAAAAATATGATAAGCTAAAAACAAATATTGAAATACACAATGCCACATCAAAACAAGAGTTATTAGAGCTTATTTCAAAAGCTGATATTGGATTATCTATGCTTCCTGATATTGCACTATTTAATACATCTACACCTGTTAAAATTATGGATTACTACGCTTCAGCCGTACCTTGTATAATGTCAAAAAATGATAATAATCTATCTATTTTTGAAGATAGTAAAACAGCTTGGTTATGTGATTTTGATAAGAATTCAAT
>CBFIGT010000117.1:0-7199 GCA_965662175.1 Arcobacter sp.
AGCTTCAAAAAGATTTGTATGAACTTCAAAATCGCCATATTTGTACCCTATTTCAGCCATAATTTTTTCAAGCATTAAAAAATGTCTTATCTCATCTTGTGCAACTTCAAGCCAATCTTTATAATACTCTTTTGGCATATTTTTAAATCTAAGTGCTGCATCTATTGCTAAATCAACTGCACTATACTCAATATGAGCAATAGTATGAAGCAAACTAGCTTTTCCCTCATTTGTATCAAAATATTTTCTAATTTTAACCTCTTTAGGTTTTACAATTTTCATAAAACTCTTATACGATGGCTCATATAAGGGTTTTAATTCATACCCAAAATCAAACTCATATTTATTATTTAAAAAGTTTTCAAAAAACTCTTCAAACTTATAAAACTTATCTTTTGGATTTTCTGTTAATAAAATATCTTCTAAACTCTTAAAATAATGCACTTATTACCTCTAAACTGTTATAATCTTAATTAATAATATATTTTATCGAATAAGGTTTAAAATGGATATAAAAGTACAGCCAATGGGTGAATATCAAACAAATTGTTATATTGCAACAGTAAATGGAAAAGATTTTATTATAGACCCGGGAGTAAATTCATTATCTTGGATTAAAAAAAATGTTACAAATCCAGTTGTTATTTTAAATACCCATGGACACTTTGATCATGTTTGGTCAAATAATGTAGTTAGTCAAGAGTTAGGTTTAAAAATTTATTGCCCAAAAGATGATGCTTTTATGCTTCAAAAAGATCCATATGGTTTAGGAATGACACCTAGTACTCCAGATGTTTTAGTTAATGGTGATGAAACATTTGATTTTGATGGTATAGAGGTTAAATATCATTTTTTTCCTGGACATACACCTGGATGTTCAGCAATTGAAATAGAAAATAACCTTTTTACAGGAGATTTTATTTTTAATAACTCAATTGGAAGAACAGATTTTCCTTTTTCAAGTCCAGAAGATATGAAAAAGAGTATAAAAAAAGTTTTATCTTGGGATAGAGATATAAAAATCCATCCAGGACATGGTGGAAGTACAAGTTTAAAAAGAGAAAATAACTCATTAAACTCTTGGTATAATTATTTATAATAATTGTTATATACCAAGATTTTAAACTATATTTTAAAGAAAAATAATTATAATGAGAGAAAAGAAATAATATGTTAAAAAATTCAATATTAAATTTGATAAGAAGTTCTTGTATAAATACAAAAGATTTTAGTTCTTTAGAAAAAATATATAGCTTATATGAACAACTTCAATTTTCATCAAATTTAAAGCAAATGGCTGAAGATATTTATGAATGGCTAAATACAAATTATAATATTGATAATGTAACTTTTTCTTTATTTAATATGAAAAATAATAAAAAAGAGAATATCTATATAAAAGGTGAAGAGTTTTTTTTAGATGATGAAAAATCTTTCTTTTTTATTATAAATACACATACTAGCCAAAATGCTATAGTATCATTTTCAGCAACTTCAAAAACACACTATAAGGTTTTAGAGGCTGAATATGAGGCTATTGAGTCAGCATTTTTCCAAATTTCTCCAATTTTACAAAATGGAATTTTAAAGAAAAACTATATTCAAGCTAATTCAATTGATTCTGTAACAAATGTATATAATAGACAATATTTAACAGAACATGTAAATAAACTTATTTCATACTCCCACAAAGAGAAAAGTATTGTCTATTTTCTAATGATTAGTATTGATAGATTTAAAGCAGTTATTGATGAGTTTGATTATGATATTGGAGATAAAGTTCTAATCGAATTAGCAAAAGTAATTCACTCAAATATTTCTGAGTTTGATATGGTTGCTAGATTAGTGGGTGATGAGTTTTTAGTCTCTATTCTTAGCACTGAGGATGAAACTGAAGTAAGGGAAATGGCTACAAAAATTATTGATAGTTTTGCTGATACTGAGATAGAAATAAATGAAACAGCAACACTTAAAAAAACTATTTGTATTGGATATGATAAATTTACAAATATAGATGAAACAATTGACAAAACAATAAAAAACTCAGATACAGCACTTTATGAAGCTAAAAATAAAGGTAGAGGTTCTCTTTTAGCTTTTAATGAAATAAAAGAAGAAGATAACATAGATTTATTCTAGTTTTTCTTCTTTGCTTTTATATAGACTCTTTTTGGTGCTGGATAACCCTCAACTGTTTTAGTGTTATCATTTGGGTCTAAAAAATCTTCCAAACTTTGATCAAAAGACCACTTAGTTTTTCTTTGTTCTTCACTTGAAGTGGTTGTAACAGCAATTACTTCCATATCACAAAAACCAGCACGACTTAGCCAGTTTTTAAGGGCTGGAATAGTTGGTACAAAATAGATATTTGGGATTTTTGAGTATCTTTTATTTGGAGTTAAGGCAACTTCATCATCACCATCTATCATAAAAGTATCAATTAAAACTTCACCATCTTTATTTAAAGCATTTCTTAAAAGTTTTAAAGTCCCAACTGGATCTGGTCTATGATATAAAACACCTAACATAAATATAAAATCAAAACTATGATTATAAATCTCTAAATGCTCAACTCCAAGTTTTTCATAAACTATATCACTTTTTACAAAATGATTTATAAACTCAAATTGAAGCATAGTTAAAGGACTTGGATCAAAACCTATTAGTTTTTTTGGTTTATCCTCAAGCATTCTAAACATATAATAACCATTGTTGCAACCAATATCAGCAACTACTTTATCTTTTAAATTAAAGTGTGGTCGTATTAAATTATATTTAATATTACTTTGCCATTCGCTATCTATTTCTAATCCAAATAGTTTAAATGGACCTTTTCTCCAAGGAATAAGTATTTTGGCAGTATCTAAAATTACTTTTTTTTCTTCATGACTTAAATTAGATTCTTCTCCAACACTAAGCCAATCCTCTAATTTAACTTCAACACACTCTTTATTGATTTTTTGTGCTTTTAAAAGTTGTTCATGCCAAGGTTTAATATTTTTCCAAGAAAGACACTCTTTCTTTAATTTTTTTAATTTTTCTAACTCTTCATTCATAGTGGAATTATAATCATTAAATCTTAAATAAAACAAATAAATTCTATTATAAAAGTTTTGAATAAATATCTTTAGCTATAATTCTAAAAATTTTCATTAATATCTTGTTAATAGAGCTTAATTATAATTTTAGACTATAAAAAGTTAAAAGGAACCTTATTTTGAATAAAATAACAGAAATTATATTCTCTTTTAAAACAACAATTATCAGCTTAATAATCCTAGCTGTAGGTGCTGGTGTTGCTACTTTCATTGAGAATGATTATGGTACTTCTACTGCAAGGGTTTTAGTTTATAACCATTGGTGGTATGAAGCGGTACTTGTATTAACTACAATTAACCTTATGGGAATAATTGTACGAAAAAAAATGTGGAAGCAGAAAGCTAAATTTCTTTTTCATTCATCATTTGTAATTATCCTAATAGGAGCTGCTGTTACTAGATATGCAGGGTATGAGGGTATTATGCAAATAAGAGAGGGTCAAACACAAAACCTTATGTTCTCTCTTGAACCTTATTTACAAATTAATGCAAAAGAGAAAGATGGAAGCTCTTCTTACAAAGATTATCAACTAGAGTTTGCAGCATCTACTTTAAGAAAAGGTATGGAGGATACTAATAGCTCCGGAATTGTTGAATACCTTGCTCAAAAAACTAATAATTTCAATTACACTATGAATGTTAACAATAAAGATTTAAATGTTAAATATATTGATTATACATTGAGTAAGAAAGGTAAAGCGGAAATGGGAATTTTAACTGTTGAAATAACTCTAAATGGGATTACAAAAACAGTTAAACTACCTGGAAAAAGAGGACTAAAAGGTGTTCCAAAAGTTGAAGACTTTGGAGATACGGTTTTATATTTAGAGTATGGTTCAAAAGTACTTAAAATACCTTTTGCAATAAGACTTAATGACTTCCAACTAGATAGATATCCAGGAAGTATGTCACCATCTTCTTATGCTTCAGAGGTTACAGTTATAAAACCAGGAAATGAAGATTATGATTATAGAATTTTTATGAATAGAACACTTTTTGAGGGTAACTTTTTATTCTTTCAAAGCTCTTATGATGAAGATGAAAAAGGAACAGTATTGTCTGTAAACAACGACCCAGGTAAGTGGCCTACATATTTCGGATATTTTATTTTATCACTTGGATTTGCATTAAACTTATTTAGTAAACAATCAAGATTTTGGATATTAGCTAGAAAAGTAAAAGATAAAAACTTAGCTATTTTAGCTCTGGCTTTTGGATTAGCCTTTGCAAATGGAAACTTACAAGCTAATGAACAAGTTCCACAAACAAAAGAAGCCCCACAATTTGAACAATCACTTGTAAAAGAGTATGACAAAGTAGAAGATTATATGGCTATGCTAAAAAAAGACTCTATAAAAGTAGCAAGTGAGTTTGGATATTTAGTTGTTCAAAGTAATGGTGGAAGAATGAAACCTGTAGATACTTTAAATACAGAAATTGTTTCAAAATTAACTGGTAAAAAATCTATGTTTGGATTAAATGCTGACCAAATTATTCTTGGTATGATTTCAAGACCTGAAATTTGGAGAAGTGTTAAAATGATTAAAATCAAAACTCCAAAACTAAAAAAGTTTTTGGGTATTGATGAAAATAGAAAATATATAGCCTTTGCAGAAGTTTTTAAAGATGGAAAATATGCTTTACAAAATGAAGTAAATACAGCATCTTTAACAAAACCATCTGATAGAGGAACTTATGAAAAAGATGTTATTGAGGTTGATGAAAGATTAAATATTGCATATATGACATATAATGCAAGTCTATACAAAATTTTTCCAGACCCACATGATTTAACTTCTACAAAATGGTTTAATCCTTTAGAATCAATAGATACTTTTGAGGGTAGAGCTCAAAAAGCCTTAGAAACTATGATTAGAGGTTTTGTAAACTCTATTATTTTGGAAGATTGGGAAAATTCATCTAAATATTTAGAGTTCATAAGTGCTTATCAAAAGAAAGTGGGTGAGAATGTAATTCCAAGTGAATCAGAAATTAAAAATGAAATTGTTTTTAATAAACTAGACCTATTTTCAAAATTAACACTTGCTTATTTATTTGTTGGATTTATTATGTTAATAACTGCATTTATAGTAGTATTTAATCCTAATATTCAGCCTAAAAAAACTACTTTTGCAGCATTTTTAGTTTTAGCTATTCTTTTTGCTGTTCATACATTTGGTATGGGATTTAGATGGGTAATTTCAGGTCATGCACCTTGGTCAAACTTATATGAGTCACTACTGTATATTTCATGGTCATCTGTTTTTGCGAGTGTTGTGTTCTTTAGAAGATCACTTTTAGCACTAAGTGCAGGTGTTATTGTTGCTGCTATTTTTATGTTTACAGCACACCTTACAAATATTAATCCACAAATTACAAACTTAGTTCCTGTACTTAAATCATACTGGTTAACTATTCATGTTTCTATCTTAACAGCATCTTATGGTTTCTTTGGATTAAGTGCTATTCTTGGTTTCTTAACATTAACACTATTTATCTTTAGAAAAAAGAGACCTCACTTAAATGAGACTATTAAAAATGTTTCTCATATAAATGAAATGTCTTTAATCATAGGATTAAGTGCAATTACAATAGGAAACTTTTTAGGTGGAATTTGGGCAAATGAGTCTTGGGGAAGATATTGGGGCTGGGATCCAAAAGAGACTTGGGCCTATGTTTCAATTATAGTTTATGCAATAGTTCTTCACTTAAGATTTATTAAAAAACTTGATACACCATTTGTAATATCAACAACATCATTGTTGGCATTTGGTTCAATTTTAATGACTTATTTTGGAGTAAACTTCTACTTATCAGGAATGCACTCATATGCAACAGGTGATCCTGTACCTATTCCTATGTGGGTTTATTATACAGTTACTTTAGTATTTTTAACTATTGCACTAGCGTATAAAAATAGAGATTTAAAAGATATAAAATAAAAAAAGGTCTGATTAATTTCAGACCTTTTAAGAATTATTTATAGAAATTTCAATTATTTCATCATATGAGTCAATAAAAATATCTACTATTTTTGGCTCAAAAGCTTTTCCTTTTTCTTCTAATATTATCTCTTTTGCCTTTTCAAAACTAAAAGCCTCTTTATAACATCTTTTAGAAACAAGGGCATCAAACATATCTACAATAGAAACAATTCTAGCATGAAGAGGAATTTCTTCACCCTTTAAACCTTTTGGATAACCTGTTCCATCCCATTTTTCATGATGATATAATGAAATCTCTCTTCCTAAGTCCATAATTTTTGAAGTTGGATTTTTCAAAATTGCAGCACCAATTGCTGGGTGAGATTCTATTATTAATCTCTCTTGTTTATCTAGTTTACCAGGTTTTAATAATACCCTATCAGGAATACCTAATTTTCCTATATCATGCATTGCACTTGCATGTTTGATTATATAAATTTGATTTTCACTTAATTTTAATTTTTTTGCAATAACTTCACAATAAAGCCCTATTCTATTTATATGTTCAGCTGTATCTGAATCTTTATACTCAGATGCAATAGCTAATCTATTTAAGGTATCAACATAAGCTGTTCTAAGGTTTGTTTTCATATTATTAAAAGAGTTAATAAGCTCATTTATCTCATTTATTTTACAAGGTTCAATATTTTTTTGATTTAAATTAAGTGATTTTAACTCTTTAGATTTTTTTGTTAACATATCAATTGGTTTAAATATCTGTTCAGAAATTTTTATACTAATATATAGTGCAAGCAATCCAATTAATATAATAAATAAAATATTTAACTTATTATTCTCTTTTAAAAAACCTAAATAATCATCCTCTAAAGCATACATTCCAATAATCCACTCTAACTCACCAATATGCAAAGGAATAAACATAGCTTGATAAGATTTATCATTTACCTCAAAGGAGATGACTTTTTTATTTATTAAAGACTCAATTTTGTACTCTTTTACAAGATTATTATAGGCATTTTTAACAATATTATTATTTTCTAGATTTTTAATATTTTGAAGTTTATAGTAATCTTTGGTATTTTTTTCAATTGGTAAAGAGATAATATTTAAAGATCTGTCCATTATAAAGACTTTTCCATTATCACTAATTTTTAGA
>CBFIGT010000118.1:0-6932 GCA_965662175.1 Arcobacter sp.
GCTTCGGCACCTTTATTTCCAACTTTTGAACCAGCTCTCTCAATTGCTTGTTCAATTGTATCAGTTGTTAAAACTCCATTTGCTACAGGTTTTCCAGATTTTATACCAACAGTTGCAATTCCTTTTGTAGCTTCAGCTGAAATATAATCAAAATGAGGAGTAGCTCCACGAATTACAGCACCAACACAACATACAGCATCATACTTGTTAGATGCTAATGCTTTTTCTAAAGCAAAAGGAATCTCAAAAGCACCAGGAACTAATACTAAATCTAAATTAGCTTCATTTCCACCATGTCTAATAAATGCATCTTTTGCACCCTCAACAAGTCTATCTGTAATAATGTGATTAAATCTTCCATTTATAATAAGAACTTTTTCACTACCGTCAAGTCTTAATTTACCTTCAATAATATTCATTTAAATTTCTCCGAAAATTTTATAATAAGGGTTAATTATACCCTAAAGCCTCTTGAATTGCAAAAATGTCATTTATAGTTTTATATAAATCATCCACTTGAAGCATATTAGGGCCATCGCTTAAAGCAACACTTGGATCTGTATGTGTTTCAAAAAAGAATCCATCAACACCAACAGCAGCAGCTGCTTTAGCAAGACTAGGAACTATTTTACTATTTCCACCTGTTGTTCCACCTGTACTTGGAACTTGTGCTGAGTGTGTTGCGTCAAATATTACAGGTGCATACTCTCTCATAGCTATTAAGTTTTTCATATCAACTACAAGCGCTCCATATCCAAAAGTATTTCCTCTTTCACAAAGCCAAACACCATTGTCATTTGAGTTTTTATAGTTTACCTCATCGCATCCTCTAGTTTTTAGTACTTTTTCAACAGGATGTTTCATACTTCCAGCAGCTAAAAACTGACCTTTTTTGATATTTATTTTACACTTTGTTTTAGCAGCAGCTACTAATAAATCTGTTTGTCTACATAAAAATGCAGGGATTTGTAATATATCCAAAACCTCAGCAGCTGGAGCTGCTTGATATGATTCATGAATATCAGTTACAAGCGAATATCCAAACTCTTTTTTAATCTCTTCAAATAGTTTTAATCCCTTATCAAGTCCTGGACCTCTGTATGAATCCAAACTTGTTCTATTTGCTTTGTCAAAACTAGCTTTAAAGTAAAACTCTACTCTTTTATCTTCACTTAAAGGCTTTAGTTTTTCAGCTATTCTAAATACAGTGTCTCTATCTTCTAAAACACAAGGTCCTGCTAATATTTTCACTTTATCATCCTTTTTAAAATTGTTCTTTTCTCTTCTCCACAATAAGCATAATGAAACTCATAAAGATTTTGAATTATATATTCCATATCATTTTTTGCATACTTATCGCAGGCAAATAGTATTTTATCTTTTGATAAAATATCTTCATCCCAAGATGGTATTAATATTCTATTTTCATCTCTTATAAGAAGTAAGGGTACTACATTATTGTTTAATTCTCGATTACGTAATGATGTTTTAAATAAGCTTAATTTCAAATCTTTTTTTCTTTTTAAATGTTTATGAATCTCAGGTGTATCATACTTATTTATCTCAACTTCATATAAAAGTGGGCTTTCATCTATCGTTTCAATAAGTCTTCTCACTAACTTAGAAGCCCAAGCCTCATCTTTATGAATTATTTCTTGAATAAATAAATCAGAAAGTGGATTTATCAAAGCATTTGTAGTTTTATGAATTAATATATTTGCAGGTAAAAATATATGGTCAATTTTTGAGTTTTCAAACATTGAAAAGTGACCTAAATCATTCTCTCTTGCTATTGTCATAATATTTTGGTTTAATTTTTTTGCACTACTTAAAATCGATAAGTTAATTGTATCATCGTTTGTTGCAGCTATTATAGCAACACAATTTTCTATATCAGCATTTGTTAAAACAATTTTATCATCAGCATCACCAATTATTACTTTTGTATTAGCTCCATATTTAAAATCAACAATTTTCTTTGCATCAACTTCTATAAAAACTAACTCAATTCCATTATCACTTAATCTTCTATGAAGATATTTTCCCATTCTTCCAAAACCACAAATTATATATTTTCCAACAGGAAATTTAGGAGCATTTGCATTTAAGTTTCCTAATTTATATATCCATTTTTCTAGTTTTAAAACATTTGGTGCTTTAAAAGCTATATCTATCTCTTTTGAAATAATAGAAAAAGGATTTGCTACAATATCAACTCCAATATCTCCTAGGTTTTCAGCTTGATTTGCTGTCGTTGCTTTAATAGCTAGCTTTACATTTTTGTTTAAAAGTTTTGACATAACAGCAACTTTTAAATTAAGTTTATCATCACTAAATAAAGAGACTAAAGCTTTACAGTTAAACTTTTTAATACCAGCATCTTCTAAAATAGTTGGGCTTGAAGCATCTGATAAAAGTACAGGTACGTGAGGTGTAAAGTTTTCTAATAAAAGTTCATTTACTCTAGCTTCTGATGATTCAATTACAACAGTTCTTATATCATACTCTAAGGCCCTTTTTATAATAGCTGACGTAATAGAGTTATATCCTAAAACTATAATGAATCTTTGTCTTAGGTTTTTAATTTGTCTTCTAAACTTTGCTCTTCTTAACTCTTCTAAAAAAAGTTTATCTTGAAGTAGTGAAACTAAAGTACCAATTCCATAAAACCAACCTAATACCGTAAGATAAATAGATAAACTAACCCATAATCTTTGTGCATAAGTAAAAGCATAAGGTGTTTCACCAAAACCAATAGTTGAGGCTGTATATGTTACAAAATAGAAAGCATCAAAAATAGTCATATGATAAACATTACCTTTATCATCAACTCCATCAATTATTAAAAGTCCAATCATAGCAATAGTATATGTTACAATTATCACTATAAAAGGAATTCTCATTCTTGAAAGAACTATCCACAATGTACCATTTTTCAAAATCTATATCCTAAATAATTTATCGTCTAGACTTTAGTGTATCTCCAACATAAAGTAATACAGATACAACATTTGCCAATAAAGCCCCAGCTGATAAAGAGATAACTGTAGTTATAATTTCAGCATCAATTACAGTTACATATGAAGCAACAGTCCAAACAGTAGCAGCAGCTATTAACTGAATATCAGCAACTAAAGATGTGGCTAAAAGTACAGAACCAACTTGTGTTTTATCTCCAAGTTTTAATACTGTTGCAATAATATTTATAACAATAGCAGCAAAAAGTTCATATTTACTATGGTGTTCAAATGTGTCCAAATCACCATAAACAAAACCAAAATTTATAGTCATTGCCAAAATAATAAAAAATCCTGAAATCACCTTATCTAAATTCACTATCTCTCCTTCAAACTCTATTTTTTACTTGAAACTAATATTCCACTTATTACAATTAAAAGTATACCTAATACAATCCAAAAATCAGGAAACTTATCTCCTAAAATCATACCTAAAATTATTGCAAAGACTAAAGTGCTATAAGAAATTGTACCAATAATTCCAGCCTTTGCACTAGCATAGGCTTTTGTCATATAAATTTGTGCAAAAGTTGCAACTGTTCCCATTAAAACAATATATATCCAATCATGGAAAGTTGGCATTGTAAATTTACCCAAAATAAAATCAAAGGTATCACTACTATAATAGTTTGCTAAAAGCATCAATATAGCAGGTCCTATGGAACCAATTGTCATAAAAGATAAAACTATAATTCTTGTATCATAATAAGTTCTTAGCTCTCTAACAGAGGTATAAGCAAGTCCTGCACCAACACCTGTTAAAATACCAAGCCAATCACTTTTTTCTAAGTTTGTACCATCAAATCCTGTAATAAATAAAATTCCAACAAAACCGATAAAAACACCAATCCAACCCTTAAAGCCTAGTTTTTCTTTTATAAAAATATATGCAAAAAGTGCTGTAAATATTGTAGATGTTTTTGAAAATGTCATAGCTTGAGCTAATGATATATTTGAAATATTGTAAAAAAACATAAGTAAAGCAGCAAAACCAACAAAACCTCTAAAAAATAGTAACCAAGGTCTACCACCTTTTTGACTTGCAGGTTTTCTATATAAAGCAAAAACGATTAAAATAACACCAAAAATATTTCTAAAAAATACAATTTCAACAGAACTCATTGAAGAGCTTAATTCTTTAGCAAATGCTCCCATAAAAGCAAATAAAAGTGATGCAAATAGCATAAACTTTATGCCTTGTATAGTCTCATTATTCATAATTTTCCTAGTGCCAAACTCTCTTAAAGCCGAATTTTAATCAATTTTTTGTTAAAATCCGATTATTTCAAGAAAGGTCAAAATGGTTTTAATCAACGAAGAAATAGATACTTATATTTATGCTATTGCTATATTTATATTCTTTTTAATTTTCCGAACAATTTTTAGAAACACAATAATAAAACTTCTAGAAAAAATAACAAGTAAAACAAAAAATAATATTGATTCACATATAGTCCAGGTAATAAAGGCACCTGTTGATTATCTTTTTATTGTTATTGGATTAAAGATATCAACTGATTTTGTTGATTTTTCTTTGGATATTCAAACATATATAGAGAGTATTATAAATAGTTTCTTCATATTTATCATTTTTTGGACTCTTCATAGAACTATTTATCCAATATCTTTGATAATTTTAAAATCCCATGAAAAGATAAAAGGTAAAGAGCTAGGAAAAGATTTAGCTAATTTTATTGTAAAAGCTGTTCAAATAGTTATTTTTGCATTAGGAATTATAACTATTCTACAAGAGTGGGGATATAATATAACAGGATTTTTAGCATCTTTAGGGCTTGTTGGTATGGCAATTGCTCTTGCTGCTAAAGATACTGTTGCAAATCTTTTTGGTTCTCTTGTGATTTTTAGTGATAAACCTTTTAAAATAGGTGATTGGATTAAAACCGATGATGTTGAGGGTATTGTTGAAGTTGTTGGAATTAGGTCAACAAAAGTAAGAACTTTTGCCCAAGCTTTAGTTTCAGTTCCAAATGCTTCTTTAGCAAATGGAGCCATATTAAACTGGTCAAAAATGGGTAAAAGAAGAATAAAAATGAGTGTTGGATTAACATACTCAACAACATCAACACAAATGCAAAATATCCTAAAAGAGATGAGAGTAATGCTTGAAAAGCATAAAGATATTCATAAAGAGACTATTTTTATCTATTTTACTGATTTTCAAGATTCATCTTTAGGGATTTTTTGTTATTTCTTTACAAAAACAACAAACTGGGGTGAATATATGAGAGTAAGAGAGGATATAAATCTCAAAATCATGCATATAGTTGAATCAAATGGTTCATCTTTTGCCTTTCCCTCACGTTCAATTTATATAGAAAAAGAGAAAGATTTAAATTAATAGGAGTTAAATGAAATATTTAAAAATACAAAGTTCAAAAAACTTAAAAGGTAGCATTGAAATATCTGGTGCAAAAAATGCAGCTTTACCACTACTTGCAGCTACAATTCTTTCAAAAAGTGAGATAAATATAGGTAATTTGCCTGATGTTGTTGACATAAATACTATGTTAAAACTTCTAGAGAATCTTGGTGCAAAATACCACAAAGAGAAAAATAGTATAACTATTTCAACAAATGAGCTAAATGAGACAAAAGCAACTTATGATATAGTAAAAACTATGAGAGCTTCGATTTTGGTTTTAGGACCTTTATTAGCTAGATTTGGTCATTGTGAGGTTTCACTTCCAGGTGGATGTGCAATTGGACAAAGACCTGTTGACTTACACTTAAAAGCTATGGAAGCTATGGGTGCAAAAATTGAGATAAAAGCTGGATATATAAGAGCAACAGCACCAAATGGACTAAAAGGTGCAAAAATTGTATTTGATAAAGTTACAGTGGGTGGAACAGAAAATGCAATTATGGCAGCAGCCTTAGCTTCAGGTAAAACTGAAATAATCAACTGTGCAAAAGAGCCTGAAATTGTTCAATTATGTCGTGTATTAAAAAGTGCTGGATTAAAACTAAAAGGTATTGGAACTTCAAATATAACAATTGAGGGTACAAATAAAGAGCTTCTTGATTTCCAAGATTTTGATATAATTCCTGATAGAATTGAAGCTGGAACTTATCTTTGTGCTGCTGCTATTACTAATAGTAAATTAACAATATGTAAAGCAGAACCAGCTCATTTAGATGCTGTTATTGCAAAACTAATAGAGATGAACTTTGAGGTAGTTTGTGAAGATGATAAAATTACAATAATGCCTACAGATAAAATAAAACCTGTAAATATTATAACAACTGAGTATCCAGGTTTTCCAACTGATATGCAAGCTCAATTTATGGCTTTAGCAACTCAAGCAAATGGTTCTAGTACTATTGATGAGAGATTATTTGAAAATAGATATATGCATGTATCTGAGCTTTTAAGAATGGGAGCTGATATTCATCTAAATGGAAATATTGCAACAATAAATGGTACACCAAATGCACTAAATGGAACAGATGTTATGGCTACAGATTTAAGAGCTAGTTCGGCACTTGTTTTAGCAGCATTAGTTGCCCAAGGTGAAACTAATATTCATAGAATTTATCATCTTGATAGAGGATATGAAAATTTAGAGGGAAAACTATCGCAAATTGGCGTTGATATTAAAAGTTTTAATGAAAAGTAGTTATTAGTTTAGATTATATAAATACTCTAAATATAATTTCTTTTTTTAAGAAGAGTTTAACTAAAATAGATTAATTTTTTAAGAGGATGAAAATATGAAGTTTGAAATATCTTTATTTAAATTTGATTATAAATCAGATTATTTACCATACTATACAAAACACTTTTTAAATGTTGATGAGAATCATACACTTCTTTATCTTTTAAATAAAATAAATGAAGAGCATCCTTTTTCATTTGAGAATAATACAGAAGCTTTTGTTGTAGTAAATGAAATT
>CBFIGT010000119.1:0-6703 GCA_965662175.1 Arcobacter sp.
GCATGTTTTACACAAGGATATTTCATCACAAAAACAAATATTATAGAGAGATTTGGATTTTTATTATTGGTTCCATTTATGTTTTTACCAAAAATAGTAGAAGCACACTTTGGATTACCTGATCATCATTTCTCATATTTAATAGGTTTAACTCTATTTGCTTTACTTTTCTTTACTCAAAAAATGAGAATAAGAAAAGAGTTAATTCCTATTAATAACTAATAATTTAAATATCTGAACAAAGAGCTGTTAGATATGCCTGTTCTTGATATTTTTTCAACTCTTTTGGAAAAAGAATTTCATTCTTTTTCTCAAAAGAACTAATCTTTTGACTTGAAACTAATTCTACACTTGTTTGGGGATTTAACTGTATTAAAGCCTCTATTTTAAAAGTAACAGCACCCCCTGAAAAAGTTCCTTTTTTAGCTCTTTTTTTAATAAATATTTTCTCAATTTGATTCTCTTTTAAAAAAACTAAAAAATCATTACAAAACTCTCTTATGGATAACTGTTCTTCGTCATTTTCTAAATCAATCTTTTTAACTTTTATTTCACAAAAATCTTTATCTTTTAGTACTACCAAAATAGCTTGTTTAGCTTTTATTTCAATTCCACATATAATCATTTTTAACCCTTTATTTTTTGAATTATATTCTTAATTTATATGAAACTATAATAATATTGCAAAATGTTATATTTTTTATATGAAAATAGATTTTTAATCTTAAATAAGTTATTGTATAATCATCTTTTATAAGGAGTCTTCATGTTTTCTTTATCAACAAAATCTTACAAACTATGGATATATATCACTTTTATTATAGGTTTTTCACTAAGTATCTTTGCTGCTTGGTTTACATATTATCACTACAACGAAAAAGAAAAATTAAGATTTGAATTAGCAAGTAATGAAATTATAACACTTATAAAAACAAGAATGCATGCCTATGAACAAGTACTAAAAAGTGGTGTTGCTCTTTTTTCAGCAACAAATAGTATTAATAAAAATGAGTGGGCAATTTTTGTAAAAGAGCATAAATTAGATGAAAACTTTAAAGGTATTCAGGGATTTGGTTATTCAGAAGCTGTTTATTTAAAAAACCTAAAAAATCATGAAAAAAAGATGCAAGAAGAGGGTTATTTAAACTATTATGTTCGTCCAAAAGGAGAAAGAGAGTTTTATGCACCCGTAATTTTGCTTGAACCTTATAATGAAAAAAATAAAAAAGTAATAGGATTTGATGTATTTTCTGAAAAAGTTAGAAGAGCTGCTATTCAAAAAGCCATGGAGAGTGGGGAAGCTGTAATTACAGGAAAAGTTACTCTAGTTCAAGAAGAGGCTCATGATATACAAGCAGGCTTTTTAATGTATTTAGCTGTATATGAAAAAAACTCAAAATTAGATACAAATGAAGATAGAGTAAAAGCTATCAAAGGTTTTGTTTCAGCTCCTTTTCGTATAAATGATTTGATGGATGGTATTTTAAGAGATGTTTTTCCTTATATAGATTTTGAAATTTATGATGGTAAAACTACAAATAAAAAAAATCTTTTATATGATTCTAATACAGTTCATACAAATAAAATAATGTATAAGACATTAGAAGTTTCAATAAATAATCATACTTGGACTCTTTTATTTAGAACAGATAATATTTTAAATAGTGAAAATAGCTATATTATTTTTTTAGTTCCAATTTTACTTTTAATACTTACTTTTCTATTAATGCTTTTACTTTTTTCTTTAATAAAAACAAATGAAAAGGCTATTGACCTTGCTAAAAAGGCTACTGATAAACTAGCTGTTTCAGAAGAGCGATTTAGATTTGCCTTAGAGGGTGCTGGTGATGGTGTTTGGGATTGGAATATGAAAACAAATGAAGTATACTTCTCTAAAAAATGGAAAGAGATGTTAGGCTTTAGTGAAGATGAAATATCTAATACTCTAGAAAATTGGGAAAAAAGAGTTCATCCTGATGACTTAAAAAAAGTATATGAAGATATAAATGACCATATAAATGGTAAAACCGAAGCATACTCAAATGAGCATAGACTAAGATGTAAAGATAATAGCTATAAATGGATACTTGATAGTGGTGTTATAGTAGAAAAAGATATTAATGGTACTCCAATTAGAATGGTTGGTTCTCACAGTGATATATCAAAAAGAAAAGAGAATGAGAGAAAATTAAATGAGTATATTCAAATAATAAATAAAAATGTGGTAACTTCAACTACAGATTTAAATGGTGTAATAACCAATGTTTCAGATGCATTTTGTGAAATGACAGCTTATAGTAAAGATGAGTTAATAGGAAAAACTCATAATATCTTAAGGGATAAAGAGACTCCTAAAGAGCTTTATGAAGAGTTATGGAATACTATAAAAGCCAAAAAAATCTGGAAAGGTGAAATAAAAAATAGAAATAAAAATGGCGAATACTTTTGGACTGAAATAACCATCTCACCAATAAAAAATCATCAAGATATAGTAACAGGATATACAGCAATTCATCACAATGTAACTAATAAAAAAATTGCCGAAAAGCTTTCAATAACTGATAAATTAACTCAACTTTATAATCGTCTAAAATTAGATGAAATTTTTTCTATGAAATTAGCTGTTGCCCAAAGATATAATACACCTTTTTCAGTAATTATGATTGATATTGACCATTTTAAAGAGGTAAATGATATTTGGGGACATCAAGCAGGTGATGATGTTTTAAAAGAGTTTTCAACTATTTTAAAAGAGCATGCAAGGGAGACTGATATTATTGGAAGATGGGGTGGTGAAGAGTTTTTAATTATTTTACAAGATACAGATATTAATGGAGCTATTAAACTAGCTGAAAAATTAAGAAAACTGATATTTGAGTATACCTTCCCTTTTGTAGGTCATAAAACAGCTAGTTTTGGAGTATCAACTTATCACGCTGGAGATGATGAAAAAAATATAATAAAAAGAGCTGATAATGCTTTATATGAAGCAAAAAAAGCTGGAAGAAATTTAGTTTTTAGTGAAAAATATTTTTAAACACTTCACTTTTTTGGAATAATTATTTTAAAGTTAGCACCTTTATATTTAATTCCCTCAAAAGTGAACTTCTCATTTTCTAAAATAAGAGCTCCATCCATATGTTTAGTTATCATCTCATAGGACATATAAAGTCCAATCCCTGTACCTTTTGAATCAAGTTTAGTAGTAAAATATGGTTCAAAGATTTTATCTTTTATTTTTAATGGTACACCATTGGCATTATCTTTAATTGATAAAATTATATTATCACTATTTTCAATTACTGAAACAAATATCAATCTTCTTTTATTTTCTAATTTGAGTAGTTGGTCTTTTGCATTATTTAAAATATTGATTATTACTTGAATATACTCATTTTTTAAAGCATAAATTTTTATATCTTTTATATCCTCAATAACTTCAATATTATACACACCAAATTTTTCATTTACTAAAAGTAGTGCTTTTTTATAACTCTCTTGAAGACTAAATAGTCTTTTTTCCTTATCAGGTTTGAAAAAACTTCTAAAGTCATCAATAGTAGTTGAGAGATATTGAATTGTTTCATTAATCTTTTCAAGCTGTTTTTTTTCATCCTCTTCGCTAAACAATAGTTTAATCTCTTTATGCAAAATCAAAGAGGTGGAAATACTTGAAATCAACGATAAAGGCTGTCTCCACTGGTGAGCAATATTCTCCAACATCTCTCCCATAGCCGCCATTTTAGATTGTTGAATAAGCATAAGCTCTTTCTCTTTTAGTTTTAATTCAATCTCTTTTTGAAAAGTCAAATCTAAAAAAGATGCCACATAATATATTATTTCACCATTATCATCTAAAACTGTTTGAATAGTTAAAAGTTCATTTACTAAATTACCATTTTTACGTCTATTTGTAATCTCTCCCATCCATAATTTATATTTTCTCAAGGAATTAAACATCTCATCATAAAACTTTTTATCATGAATTCCTGAATTTAATACTCTTGGTGTTTTTCCTATTATCTCATCAGGTCTATAACCGGTTATATTTACAAAAGCCTTGTTAACTTTTAATATATTTTGATTTCTATCTGTTATTGTAATACCTGCTTGTGCTTCAAAGGCTACTGAGGCAATTTTAAGCTCTTCATATGAGTCTTCTAATCTATTTAGCATAAGATTAACTTCATCATAAAGTTTTTTAAACTCATTTTTCTCTTTTGTAAAAACTCTTTTATTAATGGATTTATTAAAATTTAATGAATCTAAAAATGAAACTAAATTTAAAATAGGTTCTGTAAATCTTTTTGCAAATATTGAAGCTAAAAAATAGGAAACAAAACTCATTAATATGAAAATAAATATCAACACTTTTATATCAGCTTTTATAACATCAAGTATAGTTGATATCTCAAAGTTCAACTCCACATAAGCTAATTTTGTACCTTGATAGTTTGCTAAAGTAACAAGCTTTAGACTATTTCCACTTATTATATATTTTTTAAAATCATAATTTAACTTATCAACTTTAAAACCTTTATCATCTTTACTATATTGCAATATTGGTTTTTTTTCTAGATTATATAAAACAGCACTATTTAATTTGGAAAATGATTTTAATTTTGTTGTAATATCAGTTGCTGCTGAAAGTTCATTTAATAAAGTGAGTTTAGCAATATCTTGCCCTAAAATAAGAGCAACAGTTTTTGACTCTTTTAATATATTTTCATATTGATTATTCATAAACCAATATACAAAACTTGAATAAGCAATAAATCCTGTAAATGTACCAACAAAAACTATAATTAAAACAAGTTTCTTTTTAATAGATTTATTGTGCATTTAAACTTTTTTCATCCATATTTGAGGGATTTTCAATTGGAACAGCTGAGTCATTTCCCCACTCTAACCAAGAACCATCATAAACAGATGCCTTATAACCTAACTCTTGTAAAACAATAAAATTCAATGCAGCCTCAGCTCCACCATCACAATATAAAATAATCTCTTTATCTTTATCTAAATCTTTATATATCTCTTTGAGTTCATCAAAATCTTTCATTTTATTACCATCACTACTAACTTGAAAATTTTGAGTACATGCATAGTTTTTTGCAGTTGGTATATGTCCAAATCTTTTGGCAAAGGATTCATTTCCTTCATAGTGAGAGTTTTTTCTTCCATCAATTATGGTTTTTTTACCAATTGACATCAAAGTACTAAGTTTTGTTTGAACTTTTGATATATCAACTCTTGGGATAAACTCTTTTCTTATTGGTGTAAATTTCTCTTTTTCAATTGGAAAATTCTCTTCAAGCTCTTTTCCATAAGCAACTTTCAATAATCCCACATTTTTATGACCTAAGGTCTCTAAAATCCAATAAAATCGTGCAGCCCAGATAAACTCTCCATTGTCATAAGATACAACTAAGCTATCATTATCAATTCCTGAGAGACTAAAAAGCTCTTTTAGCTTCTCAAGTTTTGGCATAAAAAATTTATCATCAAAAAGGTTTTTAAGTCCTGGAATATTTACAGCATTTTTTAAATGCCCATTTAAGTAATCTTTCTCTTCCCTTAAATCAATAATTACTAAATTTGGATTTTCATAATTATTTTTTAGCCACTCAAGGGAAACAATAGCTGGAATATTTTCTGATTTAGCAAAAAGTATTGTAGAAAAAAATAAAATTAAAAATAGTGATTTTTTAATATTCATGTAAAATCCTTAATTAAAATTAATTTTAACATAAAAATCATTAATTTTATTATTTTTAGTAAAGTTTTCCAAATCTTTCCATATAAGTTAAATAGACTCTTAAATCAAACTCATACTGATGATAGTTTGGCTCTATAAAAGTACAAAGATTATAAAAGGCTTTATCATGGGCTTTTTCTTTGATATGAGCTAGTTCATGAACTATAATCATCTTTAAAAACTCCACAGGAACATTTTTAAATATTGTTGATACTCTTATCTCGTTTTTACTTTTTAGCTTTCCACCTTGAACTCTAGAGATAAAAGTATGCATACCTAAAGCATCATTTATAACATTTATTTTTCCATCATAAACTACTTTACTCAAAGGTAAAGATTTTTTAAGATAATTATTTTTCAATTCTATTGTAAAATCATATAGTAATTTATCATTTTTATATGAGTGAGATTCTTTATATTTACTAAGTAAGTATTTATCCAACTTTTTATCATCTATTAGTTTTTGTATTTGAGAAACTGTAGTAGGATGATAGTGTTCTAAGTATTTTAATTTTTTCAAAACTCTTCTTTTATATAATTTAATGCAGCAAAAAAGTACTCTTAAAGCTTTTTTATCTTTTAAAACTTATCTAATATAAAAAACCCATAAGCCAAAGTGGTATTTTATTTCCATAAGCTATTTCAATATCATCTAAAACAACAAATCCATTTATACTTTTTTTTAATTGGGCATCACTTTTTGATGCCCCTCCAATTTCAAATACAAAATTATCATTAACTATAAAATCTCCTCTATCATGATAATGAACTTGATGAAAAAGTCCCAATTGTGATACAAAAAAGCTCTCTCTTATAGAACCTATATTGCCATTTCCACAAAGGATTGAAAATAAATTTGGATTATCTAAAAGTAGTTTATCAGGTTTATTAACTGCTCTCATTCCCTCTCCACCTCTTACTATATGTATTAAACTTCCTGCATCC
>CBFIGT010000120.1:0-6677 GCA_965662175.1 Arcobacter sp.
ATAGAGATATTGAACTATTTGTTTTTGATATTTATATTGCTATTTTGAAAATAAAAAAAGTTGTTTCAAAATTTAATAATGTTGAAAATTTGCTTCATAGTTTTACTGATTGGGATAGTGTAATTAGAGAGTTTGAGATTATTGGCGAAGCTAGTAAGTATTTAATAAGAGATAATTTATTAGATACAAACTATAGAAGAATTGTAGATTTTAGAAATAATATAACTCATGAGTATTTTGGAATAGATCAAGATATAGTTTGGGAGATTATCCATCAAAAACTTGATGATATTGAGAAAATTATTTTAAATTTAATTATAGGTTTTTATCCCGACTTAAAACTAGAATTGATAGATTCATTTATTGAAGATAATAAATACCTAGATTTTGTAGTAGAAGCTTTAGAGGAATTAAAATATGAACAAAAACAGTAAAATATATATAGCAGGACATAGAGGTTTAGTTGGTTCTGCTATTGTTAAAAACTTAGAAAATCGTGGATATACTAATTTAGTATATAAAACTCACAAAGAGTTGGATTTGTTAAATCAAAGTGATGTAGAAAAGTTTTTTGAATCAGAAAAACCAGAATTTGTTATCTTGGCCGCTGCAAAAGTAGGTGGGATAGTAGCCAACAATACTTATAGAGCTGATTTTATATATGAAAATCTAGCAATACAAAATAACGTAATCCATAGTGCATATAAGTATGGAGTACAAAAGTTACTATTTTTAGGAAGTACTTGTATCTATCCAAAAGAAGCTCCACAACCTATGCCAGAGGATTGTTTACTAACTTCACCACTAGAATATACAAATGAACCATATGCAATAGCAAAAATAGCAGGTATAAAGATGTGTGAATCATATAACTTACAGTATGGTACAAACTTCATATCAGTTATGCCTACAAACCTATATGGACCAAATGATAACTTTGATTTAGAAAAATCTCATGTATTACCAGCACTTATTAGAAAAATACATTGTGCAAAACTTTTATATGATGGACTTGAAGATGAAGTGGTAAGTGATTTGGGCTTATCTGATATTGATGAAGCTAGAGATTACTTAGAAAGCTTTGGAGTAGATAGATCATCTGTCGAGATTTGGGGAAGTGGAAAACCAAGACGAGAGTTCTTATACTCAGAAGATATGGCTGATGCTTGTGTATTTTTACTAGAAAATAGAGATTTTAAAGATGTTGTTAATTCAGAATTAAATATTCAAAATTCAACATTAAAGAACGAAGTTCGTAACACGCATATTAATATCGGAACAGGTGTAGATATCTCTATCAAAGAGTTAGCTGAACTTATCAAAGGTATTGTAGGATTTGAGGGTGAGTTGAAGTTTAATACAGATAAACCAGACGGAACAATGGTAAAACTAACAGATCCAAGTAAACTACATAGCCTAGGATGGAAACATAAGATGGAACTAGAAGATGGTATAAAAACTATGTATGAATGGTACTTATCTTCTAATGCTTAATTTTGAGTTTTAAATTATCCCTTGTTCCCATCGTCCCCGATGGGAATACATACTTGAATCCACTTCCCGATAGAGTGTATTTAAGTATGCATTCCAAAGCTGGAGCTTTGGAACGAGAGAGTGAGAAGTTGGATTTTTTAAAAGGATATAAAATAAATGTTTTTAGACAAAGAAACTTTTAGTACTGTTATTGCAAATACTCCACTTATATCTATTGATTTGATAGTGAGAGATAGTGATGAGAATGTTTTACTTGGTCAAAGACTGAATAAGCCAGCTAAAAACAGCTGGTTTGTACCTGGCGGTAGAGTTTACAAAGACGAGAGTATCGAAAAAGCTTTTAAAAGAATTACAGAAGATGAGCTTGGTGTTTTATATGATATCAAAAGTGCTTCTTTTAAAGGTATTTACCAACACTTCTACGATGACAATGTATTTGGCGATGATTTCAGCACTCACTACATAGTGATGGCTTTTGAGATAAGAATCACAAATACCCCAATGACAAATACCCAACACGAAAAATATCTATGGTTTAGCGAAGATGAACTTCTAAAAAGTGATGATGTTTATTTTTATGTAAAAGATTATTTTGATAATAAAAAAGGAATACGATGACAAATATAATACTATGTGGTGGATCAGGTACTAGGCTATGGCCAATAAGTAGAACACTTATGCCAAAACAGTTTGTAAAACTTTTTGATAATAAATCACTTTTTCAGCTTACAGTTGAAAGAAACTCTAAAGTATGTAGCTCTCAGTTTATAGTTTCAAATGCTGAACAATACTTTTTATCAGTTGATCAACTTGATGAGTTAGAAAAATCTAATAATAAATATCTTCTAGAACCAGTTGGAAGAAATACAGCTCCTGCTATCGCTCTTGCTTGTTTTGAGCTTGATTTTGATGAGATAGTATTAGTAACTCCTTCTGACCATCTTATTAAAGATGAAGTAGAGTATGAAAAAGTACTTCTAAAAGCAAAAGAGTTAGCTCAAGATGGGAATCTAGTAACTTTTGGTATTACTCCAACATTTGCTGAAACAGGTTTTGGATATATAGAGAGTGTAAATGAGTTTGATGTAAAAGCTTTCCATGAAAAACCGGATTTTGAAACAGCTACAACTTACCTTGGAGCTGGAAATTATTATTGGAACTCTGGTATGTTTATGTTTAAAGCTGGTGTTTTTTTAGAAGAGCTTAAAAAGTACTCACCTGAAGTTTATGAGACTAGTAAATTAGCATTTGAAAATGCTAACAAAGATGAGATTATTAGAGTTAAACATGATGATATGATGGCAATACCTGAAGATAGTATTGATTATGCAGTTATGGAAAAAAGTTCTATCGTAAAAGTTGTTCCAAGTGATATAAACTGGTCAGATGTTGGTAGCTTTGATGCTCTTTATGAAGAACTTCCAAAAGATGAAAACGGAAATACACAAAACCCTAATCATATAGGAATAGATAGTAAAAATAACCTAATCTATGGAGTTGAGAGAAAAATAGCAACAGTAGATATAGAAGATTGTATCATAGTAGATACAGGTGATGCACTACTTATCTCTAAAAAAGGTTCTAGCCAAAAAGTTAAAAATGTAGTTGCAAAACTAAAAGCAGATGGTTCAGACTTACACAATATCCACCTTACAGGACATAGACCTTGGGGAACTTATACAGTTCTAGAAGACTCTTTAGGATATAAAATCAAAAGAATAGAAGTAAAACCAGGTAAAAGATTAAGCTTACAAAAACACTTCCATAGAAATGAACACTGGATAGTAGTATCAGGAACAGCAACAGTAACAGTAGGTGATACAAAACAATATGTAAGACCAAATGAATCAACATACATCAAAATGGGTGAACTTCATAGACTAGAAAATGAGGGAAAAATCCCAGTAGTACTAATCGAAGCCCAAGTTGGTGAATATACAGGTGAAGATGATATAGTAAGAGTAAGCGACGACTTCGCAAGAAATTAATTCCCTCCCTTGTTCCCATCGTCCCGATGGGAATTACATTCAAAGCTGGAGCTTTAGAATGAGGTTAATAGATTGATATATCTCAATCTATATGATATAATGCAATTTAGATTAAAATAAAAAAGGTTGGGTATGAGTATCAATGAAGTACTAGAACAAGCTTTAGGATTGAAAGCAAATGAGCGATCAAAACTTATTGATGAGCTTTTAAAAAGTCTTGATAAACCAGATGAAGAGCTAGATAAAGTTTGGGAGAATGAAGCAAATAAAAGATTAGAATCTTATAGAAAAGGTGAGCTAGAGACAGTATCTGAAAAAGATTTTTTTAACTATAATTATGAAAATTGAGTATTTAAAACTTTATTCAATAGAAAAAAATCATATATTAATCATAGCAATATCTCATCATCATTGAAAACCTGATTATTGGGTTGATAGAATAAATTAATCATAAAAATTAGTCTTAATCCAGATATATAAAAATATTTTACATCCCTTGTTCCCATCGTCCCGATGGGAATACATACTTGAATTTGTATTGATATAGAGTATGCATTTCAAAACTGGAGTTTTGGAAGGAGGTAACGAGGTAAAAACAATTGACATAACACACAATGTGTGTTACAATACAATAAAAATAGGATTTATATATGACTAGTATTAAAAAAGTTAGAACAAATGTATATTTAGATGCTGAAATAAAAGCAAAAGCACAAGAAATTTTCAAACATTATAATATGGGTTTAAGTGATGCTTTTAATATCTTTTTAGCACAGTCAGTTTTAGAAAGAGGCTTACCTTTTGAAGTTAAACTTCCCAATGATGAAACTTTGGATGCTATTAAGGATGCTAGAAATGGAAAAAATATGGATAGTGTATCATTAAAGGATTTAAAGGCATTAGGTGCTTAATCTTTCTGTTCATAAATTATTTACGAAAGATTTAAAAAAAGCTAATTTAAATCCTACAAATAGTGCAAAGATGTATATGTATATATCCTTATTGCTTAATGATGAAGAATTACCAATTGAGGCACGAGACCATTCTTTGTTAGGAGAATATAAAGACACTAGAGAATTTCATATTAGTGGTGATTTGTTGATTTTATATAGGATTGAAAATGCTACATTACAACTTATTAGAATAGGAACACATTCTCAACTATTTAAATAAATTAATATTTTTATATGAACTTTTCCCTTGTTCCCATCGTCCCGATGGGAATACATACTTGAATTTGTATTGATATAGAGTATGCATTTCAAAGCTTGGAACTTTGGGACGAGGTAAACACTCTTTTAAAAGAGGAGATATATGAAAATATTTCCTCAACTAATACCAGATATTGAAAAATGAGTCTAGATTTATGAGGTGAAAATCTATATTAAAAAGTTATTTTTGTGAGAAAAGAGTATAAAATCATTTTATTTCAAGGCTTCTTTTATTAATCAAAATATTATTTTATATAAAAAGAATAGTTTGTTGTAATTAAATTGTAATTTTACTAAAATTTAACTACATTTTTGTTAGAATAAGGCATTTTAAATAGGGAGTTTATTTTGAACATATTCAAGAGTATTTTGGTTTTATTTGTATTAGTATTACTTAGTGGTTGTACTAGTAGAGAGTATAACCTTTTTCAGGTAAATGATGGACAAGAAATTATAAGTGAAGTGTCTACTTCAAAGTATGAAAAAGAGGTAGAATTTGAAAATCTTATTGCTCCAAATGACAGAGTTTCTATAACTGTATATGTACAGTCAAAAGCTGGGTCTCAACAAATGTCATCAATATTGACAATCAGTAATGTAAATGATAACACTACAACTGACCAAGATATTGGACAGCTTGTTACTCAAAAAGGAACAGTTAGACTTCCTTTGATTGGTGTTGTTAAGTTAGAAGGATTAACAGAAGACCAAGCAAGAGAAAAACTAATAATCGAATATCAAAAATATATCAGAAACCCTTATGTAACGGTTGAGATTAAAAACCAAAGAATCATAGTAGTTGGTGAAGTAAATAATCCAGGTATCGTATCTGTAACAAATGGTACGATGAATCTTATTGAGGCATTGGCTATTAGTGGAGACTTGACAAAAGACGCTGCTAGAAACAATATCAAGCTTATTAGAGGTGATTTAAGAAACCCAGAAATAAGAACAATAAATCTAACAGATATAAAGACAATAGCTAGTACTAGTATGCTTCTTAGACCTAGTGATATTATTTATGTACAGCCAAGAGAGCTTGATGGATTTAACAAAGCAGTTACAGAGATTGCACCATTTTGGAATACTTTATCAGCAATCTTAAATCCATTTACTCAAAGAAAAACACTTATAGAATAGTAGGAATAGTAAGAATAATTTAACTTATCAAGGTAGTCAGCCATCTCATCGAAATGATGAGATAGATTTAAAAGATGTAATCAAAACAATTGCTAATTATAAGATGGCTATAATAGCTATAACAACAGTATTTGTTATAGTTAGTGCAATATTTGCTTATCTTAAGCCAAATATCTATTCATCAAATATTACTATTGAACTTTCAGATGATAAAAAATCAAAAAGCCAAGATATGGTTTTAGAGTCACTTATGGGTGGAAGTTCTGTAAATATTGATAATGAAATAGAGGTATTAAAGTCAAGATTTATAGCAAAAAAAGTTGCTGATAAATTGAGTTTAAATACAAGATATTTTATTAGCAAAAACTTTAGAACTACAGAGCTTTATAAAAATGCTCCCTTTGTAGTAACAGGAAAGTTTGTTGATGATGAAATATTAAATAAGAGTTTTACTTTTGAGCCAATTGATGATAAGTCATTTAGACTTGTTGCTGAATCTATAGGTAGCTTTACAGGGAAAAACATAAAAGCTATGATTGGATTGGGTGGATTATCTGTAAGAGATAAATTTGAGTACGATAAAGTGCATACTTATGGTGAAACAGTAGAAACACCTCTTTTTAGTTTTACAATAAATAAAATATCAAATATACCAAATGCTAGTTTTAGTTTTGTATTCTCTTCAAATGAAACAGTTTATCAAATGATTAGACAAAATTTGGGAGTAAGCCAAGTATCTAGAAATGCTACAATAGTAAGTGTTTCATATACTGATAACTCATCTTTAAGAGCAAAAGATGTTTTAGATACTATATATCAAGTTTACAACGAACAAGAAGTTGAG
>CBFIGT010000121.1:0-6668 GCA_965662175.1 Arcobacter sp.
CTTTTATTTCTTCTTTGAAATTTTTCTAAAAATATAAGTAAAAATATAAAAAGCATAAGCATTGAGGCTAATTTTGAAGCATCTTCAACACTTCCCATCCCATACCAAGTTCTAAAAATACCTGTTACAAAAGTAGAAACACCATAATAATCCATAACCCCAAAATCAGCAACAGCTTCCATAACAGCTAAAATAACACCTGCTACTATTGCAGGTCTTGATATTGGAATAATTACTTTATAAAATATTTGAAAGTTTGATAATCCTAAGGTTTTAGAAGCATCAATAATTGATGCTGATTCAGCTTGTAAATATGTTTTAGAGATAAGATATACATAAGGATAAAGAACTAAAGACATTACAATAATAGCACCCTCAATAGACATAATATCAAAAAATATAACTTCATCTAAACTTTTTCCAATTAACTCTAAAATATAAGTTGTTACAGTACCTGTAATATCAAACATACCACCATAAACATAGGAAATAATATAAGTTGGAATGGCAAAGGGTAGTATTAATGCATACTGAAAAAATGAAGAGCCTGTAAATTTAAATAGAGTTGTAATATATGCTGTTGTAAAGCCAATAATTGAAGTTAAAAATGCAACACCAAACATAATATATAAGGAGTTAAAAATATACTCAAAAAGTACAGTATCAACTAAATGCTGCCAATTTTCACCTTTTATAAATATATTAAAAAGTAATAGTAGTGCTGGAACGGAAATAAGTAGTGTTAAAATAACACTACTTATCGTAAGTTTATTAAGATATTTCAAGTTTTATTAAACTCCCTTATTTCCAGCCTGCTTTGTCGAATATTTTAACAGCAAGTTTATTATTTTCTCCTAAAGTATTGATAGAAATAGTATCATCTTCAAAAGTTCCCCATGAACTTACTATATCAGATGATTTAACACCCTCTAAAACAGGATACTCGAAATTACCTTCAGCAAAAAGTTTTTGTGCATCTGGACTAGCTAAAAACTCAATAAATTTTATTGCATTCTCTTTATTTGGAGCATATTTAGCAACACCTGCACCTGATACATTTATATGAGTTCCACCATTTTCAAATTTTGGAAATAAAATTTTAACCTTTTCAACTGCTGTTGCTTGAGAAACATCTTTATTTCCTACCATTTTACCAATATAATAAGTATTTGCAATGGCAATTTTACCAATACCATTTGCTACAGCTTTAACTTGATATCTATCATTTCCTTTTGGAGCTTTTGCCATATTAGCAACAACGCCCTTAGCCCAATTTAAAGCATACTCTTCACCATGATGTGCAATAAGTGCAGCTAAAAGTGACTGATTATAGATATTATTTGAAGATCTAACCATGATTTGACCTTTAAATTTAGGGTCAGCTAATTGCTCATATGTTTTTAATTCATTTTCAATTCCTGAACCAATCTTATAAACAGCAACTCTTGATCTTTTTGTAAGTGCAAACCATTTATTATCTTTATCTCTTAGTTTTTCTGGAATATTTTCATTTAAATAGTTAGAACTAATAGCTTGTAATAAATCTTTCTCTTTAGCTTGAAATAATCTACCTGCATCAACTGTAATTAAAACATCAGCTGGTGATTTAGCGCCTTCACTCTCTAATCTTTTGATTAATGCACTAGCTTTTGCATTAACAACATTTACTTTAATCCCTGTTTTTTCTTCAAACATTTTAAATAGTTGTTTATCTGTGTCATAGTGTCTATGAGAATAAACATTAACTTCACTCGCAAGTGAAAATGTTGCTGTTAAAAATAAAACAGCAAAAATAAATTTCTTAAACATTTTTTTCCTTAATGATAATTATTATTAAAATTATAATTTAGATTATCTTAAAAAACACTTAATACTAAGAATGATTATCATTAATAAGCACTTAATTTATTTTACAAGATTTTTTAAATATATTGATAAGCTAGATAATAAGGATAAAGTTTGCACTTAAAGTATTTAATAGTATCAGCATTTGAAAATAGTTTTATTGTTAAAATATTTGAAAGACATTCAATTGATTTTGATTTCTTTCATCTAAATTCACTGGATATTGACTTTAAATTTTCAAATAAGATTGTAATTTTTGAAAATGTAGAGAGTAATATTATTTATAAATTCCGTCAAAAAAATTTTCTAGCTAGGTTTATTTTGATTTCCCATAATCAAAAGAGTTATGATTTTAAAGAGTTAAGTTTATGCCATTTATCAGCAATTGTAAACTCCCCCATAAAAGAGGAGGAGTTTTTTAAACAAATTATAAAATGTGATGAAGAGATAATCAAAATAGAAAAGGAATTATTCATTCAAAATAATAATTCATCTGAAAACAAAGAGAGTATAGATACAAATATAAAGTATAGTAAAAACGAAACTATCTTATTAAATCTATTGATGAGAAATGAAAATATTATTCTTTCTCAAAGTAGTATATTAGAGTATTTTAATTTTTTAGGTATAGAGATAAAGTTAAAAACTTTTAAAAATCTACTCTCTTCTATTAGACAAAAAAATAAAAATATATTTATAGAGAATATTTATGGTGAGGGTTATAAATATAAAAAGAGTGATTTAACTTATGAAGATAATAGTTTACTTGATAATGAGTATAGAGCTAAGATTAAAAATCTAAAAAATTTTTACGCTAATATTGATATATCTTGTTCATATTTACTAAATAAGCTTAATATTGATAGGGTATGTTTTATGGAGTATAAAGATAGTAGTGTAAGTATACTTGATGAAAAAGTTGTTTATCCTCAGAAAAAAGTTCTTGAGCAATTATCTTCCCTAGAAATTACAGATTTTCATAAAAATACAATAAGCTTCTCCCTTAAGCATAAACAGCCATATGTACTTAACTTTGATAATATAGTAAATTTATATTTTATTTTTCCAAAAAAATTTAAAGGCAATATTGTAGCAAAATCAATTTTGTATTTTCCTTTTAATCTAAATAATAAACTATATGCCATAGGATTGCATCAAAACTCATCCTATCGTAGATGGGAAAATAGAGAAATAAAACTTTTAAAAGAGATAATAACTCTTTTAAAAGCTAATGAAATATTTTAAAATATTGGAACTAGTTTATAATCTTGAGTTTGCCAACCCATTAAAGAGATAAAACCATCAGCTACAATATCCATTTCTTTGTAAATATCTTCATTTTTTACATTAAAAACCTTTGTAGCCACAGCACAAACTTCCATTCTAACACCCCATTTTGCAAAGTTCTCAACAGATTTTTTAATAGAGTTTAACTCCTCTTCATACTCCATTTCAAATGATTCCTCTTGCTTTGTGCTTAAATATTTTACAGTTTCACCAATAAAAACCAAAACAATTTTAGGTTTAACATCTTGATTTACTAAGCCTTTGTATGTGCCTTCTATTATGTTTAAATAAAATGCAGTTTTTTTGATGTTTGTAAAATCAATTAAAAAAACACTTTTAATCTCTTTAACTCCATTTAATGCAGCCGAATCATCTATTTTTTTTGCATACAACATACTATTTGAAATAACTAATAACCCAAATATAATACCTGCAAGTACTCTTTTCATATAAACTCCTTATTTTGTTTAAAAAATTCTACAAAAAAAGTTTCCCTCAAAATTCCCGATTATTTAATATATAAATAAAACTAGAAAAAATATTAATCATTTAATAGAGTTAAATAAATGTTGGATGTACTCTTAAGTAAAAATTTAAAACAATCCTCAATGTAATATGCTGTGGACTAATACCTTCTTCAGAATTCGCTAAAAAGTTTGGATTTTACATTAATCAAAATACTTTTGGTTTGACAAAGAATAATAGTTACAAAGGACTTGATTCCCTGAATATGGACAAAAAATTTGATATACTATTAAAGATATAATTTATCTTGCTTATAACAAATTTTAGCTACACTATCATTTAAAATTTCTAACCTTATGATTCAAAATAATTCATATATTTTCATTCAAAGTTAGAAATAGGTTAGAAAAATATAAATAAGAATTTTCAAGAAAGTATAGAAAAGTACCTATTTATAGGCTACTTAAGAGGAAAATAGAAGTATGATTTTAATGATTGATAATTATGATTCATTTACATATAATATTGTTCAGTACTGTTTAGAATTAGGTGCTGATTTAAAAGTAATAAGAAATGATGAATTAACGGTTGAAGAGATTGAAAAATTAAATCCTGAGAAGATTATAATCTCTCCAGGTCCAGCAACTCCTGATGATGCTGGGGTTTGTTTAGATGTAATAAAATATTTTCAAGACAAAACACCAATTTTTGGGATTTGTTTAGGGCATCAAAGTATTGCTCAAGCATTTGGAGCTGAGGTAATTCGTGCTAAAAATATGATGCACGGGAAAACATCTAAGGTAAAAGTATGTTCTGATACAATACTTTTCAAAGGTTTACCAACTGAGTTTACCGAAACTAGGTATCACTCTTTGAGTGTAAAAGAGGAGACTTTGCCCTCTTGTATTCAAATTACTTCAAGAAGTTTAGATGACAATGAAATTATGTCATTAGAAATTAAAGATAAAAAAATATATGGAGTACAATTTCATCCTGAGTCTATTATGAGTGAATATGGCTATGAGATGATAGATAATTTCTTAAAACTATGAAAATAAAAGAGAATCAATATAACTATATTTTTATTACTGCTTTAGTTTTTTTATCTATTATATTGATTTTTGTTGCAAATAGTTTAAGTGTATCCTATAAAGAGGCTCTAAATGTTTTAGATAATAGTTCTGTATTATCTTATATAACCAAAATAAGTATGGTAATATTTGGTCAAAATGATATTGCCATACGACTTCCATTTATTATATTTTATATATTAAGCTCCATTTTAATGTATTTACTTACAAAAGATTATTTCTCAAAAGAGAGTGATAGAGTATTAAATATTTTAATTTTTATGATTTTACCTGGAATGTTAAGTGCGGCACTTTTAATCAATAGTGCAATATTAGTAACATTTTGTACTTTACTTTATCTTTATTATTATAAGTTTCATCAAAAGCATAACTACTATTTATTAGCAATTTTTTTATTTGTGGATAACTCTTTTGCTATTTTATTTTTAGCTCTATTTTTTTATTCACTAAGAAAAAAAGAGAATAAACTTTTAGTTGTATCCTTAGTTTTATTTACTTTATCTATGTATATATATGGTTTTAGCTCTGATGGTAAACCAAGAAGTTATTTATTAGATACTTTTGCAATATATGCATCAATATTTTCACCTTTATTGTTTGTTTACTATTTTTATTCAATGTATAGAGTTGCCATAAAAGGTAAACACTCTATTTTTTGGTATATCTCAATTACAGCTTTAGTATTCTCATTTCTTTTCTCTTTTAGACAAAAAATATATATTGAGGACTTTGCTCCTTATGTAATAATTACACTTCCTGTTATGTTAAAGATATTTTTGCATACATTAAGAATTAGATTACCTGAATTTAGAAAAATACACTATAACTTAGCTAAACTAACCATATCTCTACTACTTTTAAACTCATTTCTAACTCTATATAACAAGCCCTTGTATCTATTTATACAAAATCCTGAAAAACATTTTGTATATGATTATCATTTCGCAAAAGAGATTGCTGAGGTTTTAAAAAAGAATAATATTAACAATATAAAAACTTTTGATAAAAAATTAGAAAAAAGATTAGAGTTCTATGGAATTAAAAAAGGTAATGAATATTTAGTCTCTTTAAAAAATCCAACAACTTATGATGTAAAATTTACCATTGAATATATGAAAAAAGATTTAATAGATATTTATGTTTATAAAATCAGAGAATAAAAAATCTTTTCTATTAATTGAATTAATATTTGTAATAATAATTATTTCAATAGTTTCTTATACTCTTATACCTAAACCAGTTGATGTAAAACTAGATACTATAACTAAACGATTAACTCTATACTTAAATCATACAAGATACAAATCATTTATAGATGATAAATACTCTTTAAATGAGGAACTATGGCATAAAAGAAGATGGACTCTAAAGTTTTTTAGATGTAGAGAGAGTGTTGGTGGAATTTATTATGTAATTTATAGTGATAAAAATATGAGTGGACATCCAGGAAAAGATGATAGTTTAAAAGACCCACTAACAAAAAAGTATATCTACTCTAGTAATAAGTGTGAAGAAACAAAAGATAATAGTAAATATGTTTTGTTAACAAAAAATTTTGATATTGAAAATATAGAGTTAAGTTGTAATAACACAAGTTCACTTGGACAGATATCCTTTGGTAATAATGGAAAAATCTATTCTAAATTGAGTAACAATGTGGGTGAAGAGAGTTTTTATGAAATAAAAGAGCCATGTTTTTTAAAATTAGTTAATAATAAAAATCTTACTAGAACTATTAAAATACATGGAAACACTGGTTTTATCGAAGATAATTAATAAAAAAAGAGCCAAATAGATATTAAAGTTCAAAAAATTTAAAATTTAAGCCCCTCTTAAGAAAAAACCCTTGACAAGATAAAAAAAACCTATTATAATTCCCGTCCAATTTGAGTGACACGCTTCATAAAGAAGAGAGTGATTTAAACTGAGTTCTTTAACAAATACTGGTTTGTAAAAAAGATAACTTTTATAAACCGAATA
>CBFIGT010000122.1:0-6600 GCA_965662175.1 Arcobacter sp.
AGAGATAATGTTAAGCAAAACTTTTTATTAGAAATGCCAAAAAACGAAGCAAAGGCTATTGTTTTATTATTTCCTGGTGGTAATGGAAAAATATTACTACATAAGGATAAAGAGAATTGGAATACAAAAAATTTTCTAATTAGGTCAAGAGACTATTTTTTACAAGAAGATTTTATAGTTGTATCTATTGATGTTCCCTCTGATAGAAGGTCTAAAGATGGTATGTATTATAACTTTAGAAGTAGCAATGAGCATTTAACAGATATTAAAAGAGTAATAAACTATTTAAAAAACAATTATCAAAAACCTATTTTTTTAATAGGAACTAGCAGAGGAACTGAATCTGTAGCTTTTTTAGCAAGTAAATTAAATGATAAAATCAATGGAATAATATTAAGTTCATCTATAACTAAAAAAAATAGTAAAGGTAAATCTTTAGAAGAGTTAGAATTATCTGAAATTACCACTCCAACTTTAATAGTATTTAATGAAAAAGATAAGTGTAGAGTAACTCCACCTGAGGGCTCAAAACAACTATTTGATTTATTAAGTAATGAGATAAAAAAAGAGTATAAGATATTTAATGGTGGGAAAAATAAAGATACCAATCCTTGTAAAGCTATGACTTATCATGGCTTTTTAGGAATAGAAAAAGATGTGGTAGATTATATGAGTCAATGGATTAAAAAGCTTATTTAATAAGCTTTTAATCCATCCATAAAACTAATAGAAAAATTACTTACAGCTTCATTTATGATTTTATCAATAAACCTGTCAAATTTATCCTCTTTTTTCCAAATAGGATTTGATATTTTTGTCTCTTTATAAAGTACTTCTTTTGCATATGAAATAGTAGCTACCTCATCAACTAAACCAACTTTTTTAGCTTGTCTTGCTGTAAATATATGTGCATCAGCATAAAGTTCATGATTCTCTTTTTTTAGTTTTCTAGCACTTGAAACATCACTAATAAACATATCATAAGTATCTTTTATAACAGACTCAAGCTCCTCTTTTTCATAAGAATTCCACTGCCTTGTTGGTGTTCCAGCCTCTTTGTACTTTCCAATTTTTACAGTTTGTGTTTAAACTCCAATTTTATTCATAAGCTCTTCAACATTAGCACCTTGAAAAATAACTCCAATAGAACCCACCATAGAACCTGGATTTGCAATAATTTTATTAGCCCAAATAGAAGCATAATAACTTCCACTAGCCATAACTCCACTTGCATAAGCAATAACAGGCTTTGTCATTTGTAGCTCTTTTATTGCATAAGCTAGCTCAACAGAGGGAGCAACAGCTCCCCCTGGAGAGTTAACCACCAATAAAACACCTTTTATATTATCATTTGTTTTAGCACTATAAATCTCGTCTAAAACTTTATCAACTTTTAAAATAGGCCCTTGAAGCTCTATTTTTTGTAAATTAGGTGTATCTTCAATATTTGCAATATTTGTATTACTACTTGATGATACAAAAAAATAAACTATTGTTAAAAAAACTACTGTTTTAAAATATTTAGTTATAAAATCTAAAATAGCAATAATGGGTGAAAAAAGTACCCTAAAAAAATTAAACATATTGTTCTCCATTTATAAAAACTCTATTTGCATATTTAGTATGCAATATAAGCTGTGTGCATAACTCATCTTCACTCTTAATCTTATCAGGAAGTTTACATACAATAAGGTCAGCATCATAAGCTTTTTCTATTTTACCTTTTTTTAATCCTAAAGCCTTTGCCCCATTTAATGTGGCTGCTTTTATTAAACTTTTCGATAATTCATTTACATTTATACTTGTATGAATCATAAGTGCATTTCTTAACTCATCAAACATTTGTAATGAGTTATTAGAGCTAAGCCCATCTGTCCCAATTGAGTAAGCAATTCCATCTAAATTCTCAATTTTTAAACGACTATTATTTAAAACTCTATTTGATGTTGGGCAATGGTTAATAATAGCACCTAAATCTTTTATTTTATCCAAATCTTTTTTACTAGCTTCAACACAATGTGTAAAAGAGAGATTTTTTATACCCTTAAATTGCGTTAAAAACTCCATAGGTTTTGTTACACTCTTTTCTTGTCCTAAAAAGTTTTTAAAAAACTCCAAAAAACCACCCTCATCTTTATGTAACCACTCAAACTCTTCAGGTGATTCTAAAAAGTGTGCACTAACAGCTAAATTTTCTTCAAGTGCTAATTTCAATGTTTCTCTTATTAAAAAAGGGTGAACTGAGTATGGTGAATGTATAGCAATAGCTGGAATAAAACTCTTTGAAGCTTGGCTTTTTATCTCTTTTAACCTTGCTTTAAAATCATTAAACAATGTATCAATCATATCAGCTTTACTTCCAATTATTTCTGAAAAAAGAACTGTATTTATTGGTGTTTGTTTACAAGCTTCAACTTCAAAACCATAAGAACTAATAGCTCCTATTGTAGTAGTTCCACCCTTTAACATTCTATTTAGTTTTTTATTTATTAATTTTATAGTTGCTTTTTCAATCAACTCTTCCCTTGAAGAGATTACAGAATGAAGCCAAGAGATAAAATTTCCATATGTTAAAGTTGTACTATTTGAAGAGAATTCTAAGTGTATATGAGAGTTAATAAGTCCTGGCATTAAAACTGTATTTTCACCTAAATCTTCAATCTCTAAATCTTGATATTTCTCTTTTATAAAACTTAGGGTTCCAAAATCTTTGATTTTTTCATCAAATAAAACAGCACCATCTTTTATAATAGTGCCATTTTCATCTGAACATATAAGCCAAGAGGCTTTTAATAGTTTCATATTATGCTTGTGGTTGTTGTGCAGCTTGTTGTTTTCTCATCTCTTCCATAGCTTTAACTTCAGTAATAATTTGACCTAAAGAGATTAAAGCTAAGTGATAACCAAATGGTCCAAAACCTGCTATTATACCTGTTGCACTTGCAGCTGTAATTGATTTTTGTCTAAACTCTTCTCTTTTATAAAGATTTGAAATATGAACTTCAACTGTTGGTAAGTTAACAGCACTTAATGCATCTCTTATTGCAATTGATGAGTGAGTGTAAGCTGCTGGATTTATAATAATTCCATCTACAGTTCCTAAACACTCTTGAATTTTATCAACAATTTCACCCTCTAAATTTGATTGAAAAAACTCTAACTCTGTTCCATTTTGTGAAGCTTGTTCTTTCATTCCATGATGAATTTGTTCTAAAGTCATAGGACCATAAATATGTTGCTCTCTAACACCTAACATATTTATATTTGGACCTTGAATTACCGCTATTTTCATATTATATTTCCTTGTGTAAAATTTGGATATGATTATATTCAAATTATTGTTAAGGCTAAATAAGTGAATAATTATATACTAACAAATGAAAATGCAATATACTATGAGTGCAAGTACTCATGTGATAATGTGATATTTATCAAACTAGGAAGTGAAGCTTTTTATATAACAGATGCTAGATATACAATTGAAGCAAAAGAAAAAGTTAAAAATGCAGAAGTTATTGAAAGTAGTGATTTAATAAAAAGTGCTAGAAAAATATTAAAAAAATCAAAAATCAAAAAAATCATTTTTGATGGAAATGATTTTTCATACAATAAATTCAATCTTTTAACAGATAAACTTGATATTAAATTTATAAATAGAGTGAATTTTTCTCACCTAAAAAGAGTAATCAAAAGTGATGAAGAGATAAAATTACTTAAAAAAGCAGCAACTCATGGAAGAGAAGGATTTAAAAGATTAGCAAATTTTATAAATAAAAATGGCTTAGAAAAAAGTGAGAAATTTCTATATTTTAAAGCAATAGAGTCAATGAGTGACACAGGAAACTATGATTTAAGTTTTGAACCAATAGTTGCTATAAATGAAAATGCCGCAAAACCCCACGCTTTACCAACTGAAAAAACTTTAAATAAAAATGATTTACTTTTAGTAGATGCTGGAATTAAGTACAAAAGATATTGTAGTGATAGAACTTGCACTACAAATGTAGGTAAAAATTTTAATTTTGAAAGAGAACAAAAATTCAAATCAAAAAAACATCAAAAAATCTATGATATTGTTTATAAAGCCCAATTAAATGCAATTGAGAATGCAAAAGTTGGAATGAAAGCAAAAGATATTGATAATCTTACACGAAGTGTTATAGAAAAAGCTGGATATGGAAAATATTTTATACATAGTACAGGTCATGGAGTTGGATTAGATATTCATGAACATCCATATATTAACTCAAGAAATGAAGTTATTATTGAAGATAATATGGTTTTTACAATAGAACCTGGAATTTATCTTCCAAATGAGTTTGGTGTTAGAATTGAAGATACAATTGTTATGGAAAAAGGAAAGGCTGTTATTTTATAGTAATCTTGACTAAATTACTATTATTTAATATGGAAAAATATGAAAAAAAATTTATCTAAAGAGTTAACGCTTTTTTATTCCTCAAATTATCCTAGAGTATTAAAAAAATCCTCTTCTAAAAAATATTTGGTAACCATAGGAATTGGGGGAAATATAGGGAATATGAAAGCAAGATTTGATAAGCTATTCTTATGTTTAAATAAAGATAAAAGATTTGCTTTATTAAAAACTTCTCCCTTACTTCTTAATCCCCCTTTTGGTTATTTAAATCAAAATGATTTTTTAAATGGTATAATCACACTTAAAACTAATCTTTGCCCTACTGCATTTTTAAATGCGATGCAAAGATATGAAAATAGATTCGGAAGAAAGCGGTCCTTTCAAGATGCGCCTAGAACCTTGGATATTGATATAATATTTTTTGACAATAAAAAAATAGATAAAGAAAATTTAATTATTCCACATAAAGATTGGGCAAATAGAGAGTCAGTGATTATTCCTTTAAAATATTTAAAATAAATTTAGAGGTTTAGAATGAACAAAAAAAGAGTAGTAGTAGGAATGTCAGGAGGTGTTGATTCATCTGTAACAGCACTGCTATTAAAACAACAAGGCTATGATGTAGTAGGTTTATTCATGCGAAATTGGGAGTATGGAATAAAAGGTAGCCAATGTCCCAATCGTATAGAGTTTGAAGATGCAAAAAAAGTTGGTGCTTTAATTGGAATCGAAGTTAAGGGTAAAGATTTCGTTGAAGAGTACAGAACCAAAGTTTTTGATGTATTTTTAGAAGGCTTAAAAAAAGGTCTTACTCCAAATCCAGATATTTTATGTAATCGTGAAATAAAATTCAATGTATTTTTAAATGAAGCAAAAAAAATGGGTGCGGATATGATTGCTACTGGACATTATGCGAAAATTGCTTTTTATAAAGACCACTATTTACTAGACACTCCAAAAGATAGCTCAAAAGACCAGTCATACTTCTTACATGCCCTATCAAGTGAGCAACTAAGCCATGCTATGTTTCCTCTTGGTGATTTAACTAAAACAGAAGTTAGAGAGATAGCAAGAGAGCATAATCTTCCTGTAAGTGACAAAAAAGATAGTACAGGAATTTGTTTTATTGGTAATCAAAGATTTGATGACTTTATCACTCAACATCTAAAAGCCATTCCTGGTGATATTTGTGATGAAAATGGAAAAGTATTAGGTAAGCATAAAGGTCTTATTTGTTATACCTTAGGTCAAAGAAAAGGTATTGGTCTTGGTGGAATAAAAGAGACTGAGGGTGAAAATAATACGCATAAAGCATGGTATGCAGCTAAAAAAGATATTCAAAATAATACATTAACCGTAGTTCAAGATACTAATCATCCACTGCTAATGAGTATAAATGTAGAAGCTTCTCATATGCATTGGGTACTAGAAGTTGCTCCAAAAGTTGGTGATAAACTTATGGCACAAGTTAGATATAGACAACATAAACAAGCTTGTACAGTTGTGGAAGCCAACAATGATAAAGTATTAGTTCAATTTGATAAACCTCAAAGAGCTGTAACTTTAGGACAAAGTCTTGTTTTATATGATGGTGATTACTGCTTAGGTGGTGGATTTATAAGTGATTATAATTAATATTTTCATAGGAATAAAATGAGTGAAATAAAGAAAAAAGTAATGGTAGGAATGAGTGGAGGAATCGACTCATCAGTTACAGCTTATATGCTACAAAAAGAGGGATATGAAGTTGAGGGTGTATATTTAAAACTTCATAATAGAACAGATGGTTACCACGAAAGAAACTTAGGTTATATAAAAGATGTAGCTAGTTTTTTAGGGATTAAATACCACATACTTGACCTAGCTGATAAGTTTACAGCTGAAGTTTATGACTATTTTGTAGAGTCATACTTAGAGGGTACCACTCCAAACCCATGTGTTAAATGTAACAAACAAATCAAATTTGGTGCAATGCTTGATTTTGCAAAAGAGCATGGAGCTTCATATTTAGCAACTGGGCATTATGCAAAAACTGATGGTGAGTTTTTTTATGAAGCTGATGATAAAACAAAAGACCAAAGTTATTTTCTTTCACAAGTTGATAAAGAAGCACTTCCTTTTATGATGTTTCCACTTAGTACTTATAAAAAAGAGGATATTGTTAAATTTGGTGCAGAACTTGATTCAGCATATAAAAGAATTACAGAAAAAAACGAATCACA
>CBFIGT010000123.1:0-6312 GCA_965662175.1 Arcobacter sp.
CCTTAATATTATTTTATCAGATTGACACAGAATTTTTAACACTCCCAACCCACCAGTTAATCTTTAATTACTTTGTATATTTTTCCATAATTTCACTGAAAAATATGCAAAGTTGAGGATAAATTTCACTCCAATTTCTCATCCTAGTTTTTTCCCATTTTACTTGAACCTCCTGTGTTGATAGATATAACATTTTAAAAGCTGAATCTATTGTTGGAAATGAACCTTTTGTTTTAGTTTTCCTTTTGATAGTTGAATTTAATGATTCTATTGGATTTGTTGTATAAATTAATGTTTTTATTGCTTGGGGATATTTGAAGAAAGTGGATAACTCATTCCAATTTGAAGTCCAAGATTGTGCAATATGAGGATACTTTTTACCCCAAATATCATTAAATTCTGTTAGAGCTAACTGTGCATCTTCTTCTGTAGAAGCTGTGTAAACAGTTTTCAAGTCTTTTGCGACTGCTTTTCTATCTTTCCAAGAAACATATCGTAAAGAAGATCTAATTTGATGAACAATACATCTTTGTATTTCTGCTTGTGGATAAACAGCTTGTATTGCTTGATTAAATCCATTTAAGCCATCTATTGCAAATATTAGTACCTCTTCAACACCTCTATTTTTTAATTCATTTAAAAGTGTAAGCCAATATTTTGAAGATTCATTCTCTCCTATCCAAATACCAATGATTTCTTTTTTACCATCTAAAGTTATTCCCAACATAATATAAGCTGCTATATTTTTAACTACTCTATCTACTCTTATTTTAAGTACTGTAGCATCCATAAAGATTATGGGATAAATGGATTCTAATGGACGGTTCTGCCACTCTTTGGCTTTATCTAAAATGGCACTGGTAATATTGGAAATTGTTTGTTCTGATAGTTCATAACCATACAAATCATCAAGATGATGTTGTATATCTCTTACACTCATTCCTTTTGCATAAAGTGAAAGTATTAAATCTTCACTTCCCTTTAGAAGTCTTTCTCTTTTAGGAACTAGTTTTGGTTCAAAGCTTCCATCTCTATCTCTTGGAATTGCAACATCAACTTCACCATATTTGGTTTTTATTGATTTTTTATTTGACCCATTACGATAGTTTGGATTATCTGATTCTTGATGTTTTTCATAGCCTAAGTGAGAAGTGAGTTCTTCTTCACTAGCTGTCTGTAGGGATTCTCTAAGAAGGGATTTAAATTCATCTAAAATACCATTTATTGATACTTCTTTCCCTTCTCTTATTTGTCTTCTTAATTCTTCTTTATTTAATATATTCATTTGCAAATCCTTGAATAAAACATATCAGATAAATTTTATCTAATATATTTACATTTTTGAATTTACACAGTTATTTTTACACTGTCTAGTTTATTAGAGAGAACGAATACTCCCTAATAATTTTATTAACTATTTTTGAAAATCTTTAATTGCATTTAATAAACCAACAGTAGAAGCATCTTGTTCCCCATAGTTATTATTCTTATCTTTTGATTTAAAAGACCCATCAATACAAGTTAACATATCTGAAGCTAATTCTTTACCTAATTCAACTCCCCATTGGTCAAAAGAATCTAAATTCCAAGTTACCCCTTCTACAAAAACTCTATGTTCATATAAAGCTATAATTTTTCCTAAAGTTTTTGGATTAAGTTCTTTATAAAGAATAGTTGAAGAAGGTCTATCTCCTTTAAATTTTCTATGTGGAGCTAATCTAATAGCTTCTTCATGAGTAACACCTCTTTTTTTAAGTACTTTTATAACTTCTTGGATACTTCTTCCAACCATTAAAGCTTGACTTTGTGCCAAGCAATTTGCAATAAGTAGATTTTTATGATCTTGCATACCCTCTTCATGCTCATTTGCAGCAAGCATAAATTCACAAGGAACTATTTCTGAACCTTGGTGAAGTAATTGGAAAAATGAGTGTTGAGAGTTAGTTCCCGCTGCACCCCAAACAACGACACCTGTTTTTTCAGTAATATTTTCTCCATCACTTGTAATACTCTTGCCATTGCTTTCCATATCTAATTGTTGTATATAAGAAGGAAAGGCATTTAGTCTTTGGTCATATGGTAAAATTGCTCTAGTACCGTAATTACAAATATTAATATGCCAAATCCCTAAAAAACCTAAAATTATTGGCATATTTGTCTCAACTGGTTCATTTAAAAAGTGTTCATCCATTTCATGTGCACCATTTAAAAACTCTTTAAAGTTATCCATACCAATTGCTAAGATAACGCATAGTCCAATTGAACTCCAAATTGAGTATCTACCACCAACCCAATCCCAGTATCCAAATATCCTATCATCTCTAATACCAAAATCTTTAATTTTATCTAAAGCAGTAGAAATAGCTACAAAATGATCTCCTGCATTCTCTTCACCTACAGTTTCACTAATCCAATTCCATGCACTTTTAGCATTTGTCATTGTTTCAATAGTAACAAAAGTTTTAGAAGCAATCAAAACAAGAGTTTTTTTAGGATCTAAAGTATTTATTACATCATAAATATGTGAGGGGTCAATATTTGATACAAAATGAATTCTTGGTCCATCGTGATATGGTTTAAGAGCTTTAGTTACCATTTCAGGTCCTAAGTGTGACCCTCCTATTCCAATATTTATAACATCTGTAAATTTTTCACCACTTGAAGATAAAATTTCACCATTTCTAATAGCATTTACAAATCTTTCCATCTTCTCAAGACTTTGTTTTACTTCAGGCATAATATCTTTTCCATCAACCATGATAGAGCTATTTAAATCTTTTCTAAGTGCAATATGAAGTACGGCTCTATTTTCGGTAATATTTATTTTTTTACCTGCAAACATATCATTAATTTTCTCTTTTAAATTTATAGCTTTAGCCAACTCTTTAAAAGTATTAATTACATCCTTATCAATATGGTTTTTAGAGTAATCTAATAGTAAATTATCATATTTGATGCTCAAATCTTCAAATCTATTAGGATTTAGAGCAAAAAGTTCGCTCATTGTTAAGTTATTAAGTCTATTTTTTAATTGTCTCAAATTTGAAAATACTATATCTTTTTTTTTATTCATAATAATTCCTCCTATAATACATAAATCAACATTTATTGCAAAAATAGAATAAAAGTTGTATATATTATTTATGTTTGTATTAAATTTAATTTGTTAAATTTTTTACAATTCACAGTTAATTACATCATTAAATGATCTTCTTTTCCTTGTGAATAATTATTATTTTATATCACCCAAAAAAGCGTATTATTTTGATTGTATAAACTCACCTATTTAGGAAGCTATGGAAGTGTTTTATCTCTTACCATCCATAATAGGAGGCTGTGAGCATAAATCAAGAATTAAGATTAAGGATATGTTATGTTTTATATTGGAATAGATATTGCCAAAGCTTTTAGTGTTTGTAGTATTATAGATGATAAAGAAAAAATAATAGTTAAACCATTTTCTTTTAATTCATCAACTACTGGATTTAAAAAACTAATTAACAATATTGTATCACTTAATTGTGATAAGTCAGATATTATTATTGGTATGGAAGCTACAGGTTTACTATTTGAAAATCTTTATAGGTATTTAAAAGACTTAAATTATAATGTGATATTATTAAATCCATATCAAACTTCTCAATATAGGAATATGCTTACTATGAAGTATGTTAAAAATGACAATATAGATTCTTTAATAATTGCACTTTTAATTAAAAGTGGAAGATACTCAAAAGGTTATGTAAATGAAGAACAATTACAATCATTAAAAGTATTATTTCGCCATAAAGAGAATATCAAAGAAAAACTAAAATCACTCAAAAGAGAAACATCATCATTACTTGCTGTTGTATTTCCAGAGTTAGATAAGGTTATCAAAGATCCTTTTAGTGTAACAGGTTTAATATTACTTGAAAAGTATCCTACAGCTAAACACTTTGAGTATGTAACTGTAAGTAGAATATTAAAACTCTTTAGAAAAACTAAAGGCAATAATTTTAATGAAGCTAAAGCTGAACATTTATTATCAATAGCAAAAGATACAATTTATTCAGGTATTGCAAAAGATGCTAGAGCATTTTTTATTAGATCTAACATAACTTTAATTAGAGCATTACAAGAACAAATCAAATCTTTAGAAGAAGAGATGATAAAAATATTTGATAAGCAAATTGATTCTATAGAAGAGACTAAAGAGGATGAAGATTATATCTCATCTGTATTGGATAATTTAAGAACAATTCCTGGAGTATCAGATAAGACACTATTAGCATTACTTGCTGAATGTGGAAATCTTGATAGATTTAAAGATGCTAAATCATTGATTGGCTATTTAGGACTTTATCCAATACAAGAACAATCAGGTAATACTTTAAAATATGGACACTTAGCCAAAAGAGGTGCTAGATATGCAAAAAAAGCATTATATTTAGCATCTGTTGCTGCAATTAGACATAATAGTGAACTAAAACAAATATATAAAAATAGAGTTGCTTCAGGTAGAGCTAAAAAAGAAGCTTTAATAATAGTTGCTAGAAAACTAGCATATATTATTTGGGCTATATATAATCATAACCAACCATATGATCCAGCTCGTGTATTTGTAGCACATCCTTAATCTTAATTTTAGATGTAATTAACAGTAAATTGTAAAAAAACTCAAACTAATAATTTAATACTATAAATTGGCATACTAAAAAAACAGCCAATACCTTATTACTTGTTTACGATGAAATAAATTTCATCTTCAAAATACTATTTATTTATAGTACTTTAAAGATAAAACCTAAAAGTGTGCACTTTTTTATTTTATCTTTCTTTTAAGCTATTCTTTATAGGAAGGCTTAACTATTTTCTTACTCTTAATAAAGATTCTTGAGTAACTTTAATAATCTCTTTAAAATTCTTTTCTTTTACAAGTTTTGAAGGTGATATCCAACTACCACCTACACATAAAACATTATTAAGCTCCAAAAAATCATTCATATTATCTAGACTAATTCCTCCCGTAGGACAGAAGTTAACTTCAGGGAACGGTCCACTAAATGCTTTTAATATATTTACGCCTCCAACTTGATTTGCTGGAAAAAGTTTACAAGAGTTGAGCTTATTTTCTTTTGCTAACATAATTTCAGAAGCACTTGAAACACCCGGAATAAAAGGAATATGATGATTTTTACTTTCTTCTATTAATGAAGTAGTGATTCCAGGTGCAAAAATAAATTTAGAGCCACTATTTACTGCATTTTTATAATCTTGCTTATTACATACAGTCCCTGCACCAACGGTCATAGAAGGAAATTCTTTAGCAATTTTTTCTATTGATTCAAGCCCTGCTTTGGTTCTTAATGTGATTTCCATAATGCTAATACCACCTTCATATAAAGCCTTTGCTAAGTCTAATGCTTCCTTTGCATTATCTATAACAATAACAGGAACAATTGGTGATATTTTCATTACACTATTTGCATCTAAAAGCATTATTCTTTTCCTTCATAATTTTTAAAAATTGTTGCCCCATGTTCAGCATCACTTATATTTTCTTGTACTGTATTAAATAAAAATCTTCCATATGTTAAATTCTTGTTTTTAAAGTTTTTATTATTGTTTACTCTTTTTATAAGTTCTTCATTAGGTTCATCTAGTGTTAGTTTTCCATTCTTAATATCCAGACAAATAATATCTCCATTTCTAATATTATTAATCATTCCACATTCAATAGCCTCTGAGGTTAAATGAATTGCACTTGGTACTTTCCCTGATGCTCCAGACATCCTTCCATCTGTAACAATTGCTACTTTAAACCCTTGGTTTTGTATTAAGCCCATTATTGGAAGTAATCCGTGAAGTTCTGGCATTCCATTTGATTTAGGACCTTGACATTTTACTACTGCAACAAAATCTTTATTTAATTCACCTCTTTCAAAGGATTCTTTTAACGCATCTTGACTACTAAAAACCATAGCAGGGGCTTTTATATATAATTGTTCTTCTTGTAAAGCTGAAGTTTTAATTACACATCTTCCTATATTTCCTGTTAATAGTCTTAATCCACCTTCCATACTATAAGGGTTTTCTATTGAACTAATAACATCTTCATTTAAAGAAACATTACAATTTTTTTCAAAAATAAGTTTATTATTTACTAGTTTTGGTTTAACACAATAATCATCTAATCCAATACCCATTATAGTTTTGACATCATTGTGAACAAGTCCAGCTTTTAAAAGTTCTGAAATCACGACTCCCATTCCACCAGCATCTCTAAAATGATTAACATCTAAACTGCCATTTGGATACATTTTACATAAC
>CBFIGT010000123.1:6322-6564 GCA_965662175.1 Arcobacter sp.
TCCCAAGTGAGTGTGATACCAGCAATTTTTGCTATTGCAATTAAATGTATTGTATGATTAGATGAACCACCTGTAGCCATAAGCCCAACAATTGCATTCACAAAACTCTTTTCATCAATAATATCTGCTAACGCAAAATCTTTTTTATTAATTAAATCTAAGATTTGTCTTGATGCCTCTTTTGTTAATTCATCTCTTAAAGGAGTGTTTGTATTTACAAAAGACCCATTTGGAAGTTGTAA
>CBFIGT010000124.1:0-6405 GCA_965662175.1 Arcobacter sp.
TTTAAAATTTGTTGTTAATAAAGTATTGCTTTTTTTAAATTCCCTTATTCTTTAAGGTGTTCTTTATAAAAAGGCTTTTCAATGTTTTATTATTGAAATGATAGTGATACTAAGAAGTAGGGGATTGAAGAAAAAATTTCTAAAAGTTTTTTATTGATGTTAATATTAGTAAAATATGAGATATCTAAAGTGTTTTTTCTCAATGAGAGTTATCATAATATTTATTTTTTCGATTATAGTTCTTTCTGTAAAATAAAATTTAGCATCTTCTCCTTCAAACTCATCAGAACTTTCCTCACAATCGTAATAGTTTATTATTTCGTTGGATTTTTTTATAGTAACTCCATAATATTGAGTCATTGCATATTTCAACTCTTTCGCAATTGAATTCATAGTAATATCTGTTCTGCTTTCATCAAATCTCGCGATGTAATAATCATACATATAAAACATATCTGTTACATCTTTCATTGTAAAAATTTTTTTCTTCTTGTCCCTTAAATTTGTTGTATAATGTTTTAAATTTGTAAATCTTTCCAAAGCATCTTTAATAACTGAATCATTTAACATCTTTATTGCAAACATTGAACCTGAATTACCTCTAAAAATATCTTTACTTTTAATTTTATAACTACATGGTTCGTTCATATTTTTATAATATTTATGAGGGTAAATATTAAATTCTGATTCTAGTTTATTTTGTAATAACTCCATAATTACACTCAATTTATAAAGGTATTGATTTGTTTTATCAAATTTTTTATTTTTATTAAAAAATTCTTTTACATTTTCACTATCATAAAAAAATTTTAACTCTTTTTTAAATTCATCAAATGTCAACTTCAATACATAACGATATTCATCTTTTAAATCATGAGATGAAACTATATAATTGTTTGAAAAATAGTTTATAATTTGCAATTTTATAACTTCTTCATTATCTGGTTGAATTAATTTATTATTCAGAATGTTTTTCTTCATTTCTTTTTTATATTCATTACATTCTTCTTCTGATTTGCCTAAAAGTATTCTGATATTATTATCAAGATCTTCTTCCCATTCTTTTAATATGCTACCAGTTTTTCCATCTGAAGTTATGCTGGCTTTTGTCATTGTTTGTTTAATAAATTGATATGATTCTTTTCTTTGTTTTATTAATGAAGTTTTCATTAAATCTTGAATATGTTCAATTTTATTAATTATTTTAAGAACCTCTTCATTTCTATGAGCCATTAGTAACATAACACAAGCACTAAATTCATATTCAGCTATTTGCTCTATTCCTTTAGTATTTTCATCTCCAATATAAAGAGGATCATATCTTCTTGGTAATTGATTGTTTTTATCTATGAACTCAAAATCAAAATAACCTAATTGGTCCATTACTTCTTCAAAAGGTGCGGTTCCAATGTCTTTATTTTCATTAATTGGATAATACAATTTATCCATGAACTCTTTCAAATCTTTTTTTTTAAGATTACCCACATATTTAACTTTAATTGGAAGCGTATTATCATAGGCAGCAATTAAACCTGACCATTTTTCATTCTCTTTTAGATTTTTTCTTATTCTATGAGTTAGTTCAGAAAATCCATTTGATTCAATTTTTCTATTTCTTGCCTTTTCATCGATTCTTTTGAAATCATCTGAAAACATTTCTTTGAATTTTTTAGCCCATTTAAAGATAGTAACATAGTCTGAACATACTTTTAATGTTTCTAAATATTTTTCATCTAAGGTCATAATTAGCCTATTTAATATATTGATTCATATGTTAAAATATTAGATTGAATTAATCAAATCATTATATAAATTCTTATGCTGATTCATTATTTCAATCATTCTTTGTTTTTGTTGATCATTTAAATTTTGATATTCAATCAAATTCTTTCTAGCTAAAAAAGTACCTTTTTCAATAATATCATTTATATTTAACTCTGTTAAATTCTCATTCTTAGCAAGATTAATTAAAATATCTTTATTGCCAATAATTAACAACTTTTCTATATCCTCATTTGTTAAATCATTTCTTGAAGATATTCGATATTGTGTAGCAAATGCACAAGACTTTTAGCCTAACTTTGCGATAAAATTTCTTTAACAAATTGATTGATTTAAAGGATTTTTATGGCTGAACCTCATGTTATATCTGCACTATCAAAAAAAAGAGGTGAGCTTCTTGGCTCAATTAGACATTACAAAGAATTAATTTCATCTTTAGATAAAGACTTAGCTACTATAGATGCAACTATAAGAATATTTGAACCTGATTTTAAATTTGGCTCTACAAAAATTGTTAATAAACATAAAAGAAACAGATATTTTGAAACTGGTGAAGCAAGAAGACTTATTTTAAAAGCTCTTAAAGAGAAAAATGAACCTACACGAACTGATGATTTAAGTGATATTATTATGAATAAAAAATCTCTTAATTTTGACAATGACTATGAACTTAAGAATTTTAGAAAATCAATTATAAGTGCATTAGGTACTTTAGAAAAAGATAATCTTGTTCAAAGAGTAGATAAAGAGGGCTTAGTAATTATATGGAAGATTAAAGAGTTAGAAAATTAAACTCCTAATCTTTCAGATAACCTCTTGTTGCCTTGCCAGTATCCACAAAACTCATTAGATTCTAAAGAACTTAAACATCTTGATAAAATATCATCAAATATCTCTTTGTTTGATTTTCTCCTTGTATCTTCCCTATATGCTATCTCATTTGCATAGTTTGAAAGGTATAAATTTCCAATTTTATGTAAATTACCATATTGCATTCTTCTAAATCTTGCATTATAACTCTCACTTTGATTATTGTTTTCTCCATAAATTCCTGAATATTCAATTTGGTGGTTTACTCTATTCATATCATAATGAGCTGTTAAATCATCATAAGCATTTGATTCATCTGCATGAATTGAAGTTCCAACTTTAATATATTTATGAGCAATAGTTTTAATATCAATTGAATTTTCACTTTTTAGTACAAAAGTTTTAGTTTTTACAGCTCCCACAACTTCATCGCCATCTTCTGCTCTTTGTCTAAGAGATATTACAACTCTTTTGTTAGGCTTATGAACTTTTCTTCTATCAACTCTTTTTTCAATTTGATTTTTTGGTCTTACATAATGATTTACATAAACACCATCCATTTCACAAGTTCCCTCAAATTTTTCATCACTATTATAATCCATTAGTGATTCTCTGATTTTATGAGACAAAACCCAAGCTGTTTTATATTGAACATTTAAGTCACGACTTAATTGTAAAGCTGAAATAGATTTTACAGAATTTGTAAAAAGTGCTATTGCTAAAAGGTAAGTTTGTAATGGTAATTTATGATTCGCAAAAATAGTTCCACTTGTTACAGAAAAAGTATAAAAACACTCTTTACATCTAAATTGCATTCTAGTTTTTAAGAAATATGGTTTCTCTAAGCTTCCACAACAAGGACAAACTGGTTTACCATTAGTTGAACTCCATCTAACATTTTTAAACATTTCAAAGGCTTCCATATCGCTCATCATTGCTATTTTTACTATTGATAAGTTTCTTGCTTTTGATGAAAGAAGGAAATGTTGAGACATCTTTTATTCCTTAATGTTAAATGCTTTTTATAATATGTATTTTACACCTTTATAGTTTAAATATACATTAAAATCACATAATATTAAATGTAATTAGCATATTTTATAAGCTTAAATTAATATATTAATATGTAAAATACATAAAGATTAATATAAAGGTATTAAAATGGATTTTGATACATTTTTAATAAAACTAAAAGAAGCTAGTTTATCCAAAGAGGAATTTGTAGAATTAACTGGAACTAACATGAATACTTTAAAAGGTTGGGCTACTGAACGAAATGGCAGAAAAGTACAGCATTGGGTTGAGAGTTGGTTAAATCTATATATGAACAATAAAAAAAAAGATATTGTAATTGAAGCGTTAAGGAAATAGTATGCTAAAACCAAATTTTATAAAAACTCATAATTTTATCAATATTCTTTTAAAGAAGAAAGAGTTATCGTCAACATCAAAAGACTCTTTAATTGAAGAACTTCATACACTAAACAATATAAATCCTGATGAAAGAGAAGAGAACCAAAAAACCTATATTAGGGATTTTTTATCTAGCACTTTTGGATATAAAATTAATACTGTTGGAGATATTGATTGGGCGATTCTAAATGAACTAAATAAGGTAGAAGTAATTATCGAAGTGAAAAGAATTAAAAATGATTCTGAAATGATAACAAAAGAAAATTTTTTAAAAAAAGCTTTTTATGAAACAATATTATATTTTATGAGAGAAAGAAACAAAAGCAACATTGATTTAAAACACATAATTATTACAAATATTAGTAATTGGTTTATTATAGATGCTAGTGAATACGAAAGACTCTTTTGGAATAATAAAAAGTTTAAAAAACAATTTTTAGATTGGGAAAATAAAAAGACTTTAGATAATAAAACAGATTTTTTCTACAATGAAATAGCAAAACCTTTTTGTGAATCTTTAAACAATTCAAGAAAAGTTTCATTGTTTGAAACAGATAATGAATTAATTGATTTTACTAACTTTAATATAAAAGAATTAATTTTTAGTAATGCTGATAGAAACTTTTCAAATGTTTATAAACTTTTAAGTCCTGATACATTAATGAAAGATTTTTCACCTAATGATGGTAATAGTTTAAATAGAAATTTTTACGATGAATTGCTTTACATTTTAGGGTTAGAGGAAAAAAATGTTAATGGTAAAAAAAGAATTGTTAGAACTCAAAGAGAGAAACAAGATGGCTCTTTTTTTGAAAATATCTATACCAAGCTTTATAGATATAACAAGTTATCTTCAAATGAAGATGAGAATTTTAACAAAGTAATATCGTTAATTATAGTTTGGTTAAATAGGGTATTGTTTTTAAAGTTATTTGAAAACCAATTAATTGGTTTTGCAAAAGATGATAACCTATCTTTTTTAAAAAAAGAATTTATCAAAGATTTTGATGAGTTGGATAAATTATTCTTTGATGTATTGTCAAAAAAAACTAATGATAGATATGAAGACATAAAGAAGAAATATAGTTTTATTCCATATCTAAATAGCTCTTTATTTGAAGAATCTGATGAAGAGAGAAATCTAATATTTATATCTCAATTAGATTCTAATTCTAAAATTAGATTATATAAGAATACGGTTTTAAAAAACAAAGATGGAAAAAGGCTAAGTGGAGAAAGTACGCTTATTGAATATTTATATGATTTTTTAAATTCATATAACTTTGGTAGTTTAAACAACAGTAATACAATAGAAGAACAACATAAAGAACTAATCAGTAGCTCGGTTTTAGGATTAATTTTTGAAAAGATTAATGGCTACAAAGATGGTAGTTTTTATACTCCAAGTTATATAACTACTTTTATGTCAAGAAATATTCTTGAAAAAATGGTTTTTGCTAAATTCAAAGAAATTAAAAATTGGAATTGTAAAACAATTGATGATTTATATGATAAAATTGAAGATAAAATTGAAGCAAATGAAATAATTAATAGTTTAAAAATTTGTGATACTGCTGTTGGAAGTGGACACTATTTGGTTTCAATGCTTAATGAAATCATTAAACTTAAATCTGAATTGGGAATACTTCTTGATAAAAATGGAAAGAGAATAAGAGATTATAAAGTATTAATAGAAAATGATGATTTAGCAATTAAAACTATTGATAATGAATATTTTACTTATCAAAAACCTAAAACAGTTACAGAAAATCACTTAGTTCAAGAAACCATATTTTTAGAAAAACAGAAAATTATTGAAAATTGTTTATTCGGTGTTGATATTAATCCAAACTCAATAAATATTTGTAGGTTAAGACTTTGGATTGAACTTTTAAAAAATACTTATTATACAGAAGATAGTAATTTTGATTATCTTCATACTTTACCAAATATAGATATAAATATTAAAACTGGGAATTCTTTACTAAGTAAGTTTCCATTGATAGATAATGAAAATATTCCAAAGTCCCTAAAAAGTAAAATTGAAGATTACAAATTATCTGTAAAAGAGTATAAAAGAACAGATAATAAGTTGTTAAAGCATGATATTAAGAATAAAATAAAAGTTATGAAAGATGAGTTTACTAAAGATTTTAAAAATAATTCTCATAATATCCTAAAATTAAAAAGAATTTTGAATGGGTATAATACAGCCAAAGAAGTCAAAAAAGGATATATTCAGCAATTTGGCTATGAGGGTTTAGTAAAAGATATAATACTTAATTATGCAAATGATACAACAGATAGTTTATTTGATATTAGTAGCACTATGAGTAAATTACAAATTAAAGAAGCAAAAAAAATAAAAAAAGATATGTTAAAAACTATTAATACACTTTA
>CBFIGT010000125.1:0-6146 GCA_965662175.1 Arcobacter sp.
TAATAGTTGCATGATTTTCAAAGAAATTTGAAAATTCAAAACTATCAACTCTTTTACCTTTTACATCCAAAGCTATATTAAAACCACTTGACAAATGAGGTTCAAAAACCTCCGAATATGATTTTTTAGCTTCTATATCAGATATAGTTTGAGCTTTTCCTATTTTTTTATTAAATAGATTGTGAATTTCAATTTTAGCATATTTTGATGACATTTTAATAAAATCTTCTATTATTTTGTCAAATTCATCATTTGATGATTTTGCAATTTGATATATGTTTATTTTACTCATAAAGTCCAGAACCTATTACTTTAAAAGATACATTTTCAATAAAATCATCAACTTTAACACCACCAATTGCACAAACAGGGTGATTAGATATTTTAGCTAAATAAGATATCTTTTCACCTATTATTGTACTAACATCTTTTGTAGTTGTAGCCCGATATGCCCCAAGCCCAATCATATCTATATCAAATTTATTTGCTTCTAAAATTTCTCTTTCATTATGTGTAGATAAACCAAAAAGCTTATTTGGATGTTTTTTTCTTAAAAACTTAAAAACTAATTCTTTATTATTAAATTTTAACTTTTCATTTTTCATTTCCATTAAATCTTCTTGTCCTAAATGAACTCCATTAGCATACTCAATTAATGAAATATCATCATTAATAATTATTGGAATATTAAGATTTTTTTTCAAAAATATAAGATTTGATTTTTTTGTTTCATAATCAGATATTTTGTCCCTATATTGAACAATTTTTACATCTAATTTTTTAGCAATTTGAATAAAATTTTCTAAAGATAAAGATTTTTTTTCTAGTGTTTCATAATCGCAAAGTGCGTAGATTTTATTTAAAAAGCTTTTAGGATTATATCCCAAAAGCTCCTCAAAATTTCTTGTGTTCATTATCCAGCTTGGATAGTATTATTTGAAAACATATCTAATAAATCAGCTAATGTTTGTTTCATTTTTGATCTATTAACAACCATATCAATAGAACCTTTTTTTAGTAAAAACTCAGCTCTTTGGAAGCCCTCAGGTAAATCAGCACCAATTGTTTGTTTAATAACTCTCTGACCTGCAAATCCAACAAGTGCTCCTGGTTCAGCCATAATAATATCACCTAAAAAAGCAAAAGATGCTGAAACACCACCCATAGTAGGATCAGTAAGAACTGATATAAATGGAAGCCCTGCACTATCAAGTTTTTTTAAAGCTGCTGATGTTTTTGCCATTTGCATTAAAGAAAAAGTAGACTCTTGCATTCTTGCACCACCTGATGCTGAAACAATAATAACACCTTGTTTTTTCTCTAATGCTCTATTTACACATCTAACAATTTTTTCACCCTCAACAGAACCTAAACTTCCACCCATAAAAGAGAAATCGAAAATAGCAATTTGAACACCTATTCCATTAATAGTACACTCACCACTTACAACAGATGATTTTCTTCCTGTTTTAGAAACAGCCTCATCTACTCTTTTTTTGTATGATTTTTTATCAACAAAATTAAGTGGGTCGTTTGGAATTAAGTCATTATCATATTCAATAAAACTATCTTCATCAGTAAGAATTTCAATTCTTCTTTTAGCACCAATTCTCATATGAAAATTACACTTAGGACATATATTGTTTTGATTCTCAACCTCTTTAAAAAACATTAAAGAACTACACTCAGGACACTTTATCCAATGACTTGGGGCGTCTTTCTTTGTAGGTTGTTCTTTTTTATCAAAACTAATTTTACTAAACAGGTTTTTTAAATCCATTATATATCCTTTTTCTAACTATTTTTTTAAGCTTTCAAATTTATCTAATTCATCAAGTTTTTCCCAAGGATAATCCTCTTGTCCAACTTGACCTCGTGCAGCTACATCTGCATAAAGAAATGTATCAGCACTTGGTTTATCTAAACCAAATTTTTTCGTAATCCAATTTGGTGTTAATGAAAAATTATCGTGAACAAATGAAGATAAAATATCATCATTTAATCCATTTATACAAGTACCACAAGTATCAACTGAAACAGAAGTTGGTTTAGCAACTCCAATTGCATATGAAATTTGTACTATTGCTTTTTTTGCAATTCCAGAAGCAACTATATGTTTTGCAATCCATCGTCCTGCATATAATCCACTTCTATCAACTTTTGTATAATCTTTTGAACTTTGAGCTCCACCACCAATAGGGGCATAACCACCAAAAGAGTCAACAATAAGTTTTCTTCCTGTTAATCCTGAATCATGTAAAGAAGAGTGAGATACATATTTTCCTGTTGGATTAATATGTATAATTGTTTTTTCTGCACAAAATAACTCTTCAGGTAAACCTGATTCTTTGATTAATCCTAAAATTAAAGCTCTAACTGTATCAATATTCATTGTTGATACACAAGGTGCTGATACAACTATAGTATGAATATGTTGTGGTCTACACTCTTCAAAATTCTCTTTTGTCTCATAATCAACTGTAACTTGAGTTTTAATATCTACACCTAACTCATCTGGGTGAGCTAAAGCATAGGCATAAACTTTTTCCATAAGCATTCTAGCATATGTAATTGCACTTGGCATATAATTTGCTGTTTCGCTATTTGCGTAACCAAACATAATTCCTTGGTCACCAGCACCTGTTTCACCATCTTCTTGGTCAACACCTTGATTAATATCAGGTGATTGTGCATTTAATAAAACTTGCACTTTTACATCATCAGGGTGTAAACACTCCTCTTTTGTAAAGTGTGGATGTCCGTTATATCCTATTTTTGCTAATGCATCTAAAACTATATCATTATAATCATTATCTGTAAGTTGTGTATTTGATTTAACTTCTCCACCAATTACAACATGCTTTCCAGCAACAAATACTTCAGAAGCAACCCTACTTTGGCTATCACCGATAATTAGTTTATCAACTATACTATCAGCAATAATATCTGCACATTTATCAGGATGCCCTGGACTTACTACTTCACTAGTAAATAAATATTCTGTCTTGTTTTCCATCTTTGTTTTCCATTCCTTTGTTTTCCAACTAAGAGAAGCTTTGCTTCACTTTGTATCGTTTTCCATTCTTTTGTTTTCCATTTTTGTTTTCCTAACTAATTAAAGTTAAAATAAAAAAATAAAATAAAAGTTTGAACTACTTATTATTATAAGTGGAGTATTTTAACTAAAATATGCTTTTATTAATTTAAACTGCATATTTTAGTTTTATTTGAAGAGTTTTATTTATTCTACAGTAACAGATTTTTAAGGAAAAGTTCCCTATTCAACGGTCACACTTTTTGCTAAATTTCTAGGCATATCAACATCATTTCCAAGTCTTACAGAAATTTCCATTGATAAAAGTTGAACTACAACTAACATCTCAAAAAACTCCAACATATAATGTTCAGATCTATTTGTTCTAATATAATCATCAGATAACTCAAAAGGTAAAGGTGAAATTGTACAAATAGTACTATCTCTAGCACTTAATTCCTCAACATTTGATTTGATTTTTTCATATAATAAATTTTCAGGCATAAGTGCTATTGTAAATAACTCTGGATCTGCAAGAGCAATTGGTCCATGTTTCATTTCACCTGCTGGATAACCCTCAGCGTGTAAATATGAAATCTCTTTAAGTTTTAAAGCTCCCTCAAGTGCAAGTGGGAAAAATACATCTCTTCCAATAAAGAAAAATCCATGCCCATGAAGATATCTTTTAGATAATCTTTTACATTTTTCATGAATAAACTCATGAACCATTAGTGATTTAGGAACTTCTCTTAAAGCTTTTAACTCATTTGATAAAGACTCTTTATCAATAGATTTTTTATATTGAGCAAAATATAAAGACATCATCCATAATACAACAACTTGTGTTGAGAAAGCTTTTGTTGAAGCAACACCTTTTTCAATTCCTGCTCTTGTTAATACAGAGTAATCAGCTGTTCTAGTCATAGATGAGTTGTCAACATTACAAACAACTATTGATTTAAGACCAGCTGCTTTTGCCATTTTTAAAGCTTCTAAAGTATCAGCTGTTTCACCACTTTGAGAGATAACTATAAATAGAGTATTTTTATTTAAAAGAGGCTCTTTATATCTAAACTCACTTGCAATCTCAATAGAACATCTAACTTTTGCTAATCTTTCAAAAAGATAAGAAGCTGTAAGACCTGCATGGTATGAAGTTCCACACGCACAAATCTTTATCTCTTCAATTCCCTCAATAATTGATGAATCAAACTCATCAAAACTTATTTTTTCATCACAAATTCTACCAATCATAGTATCACTAACAACTACACTTTGCTCATGAATCTCTTTTTCCATAAAAAATCTATATCCATCTTTTTGTGCAAACTGTTTCGATGCTGGTAAAGTTCCCCAAACAATTTTTTCTTCTTCAAAAAATTTAATTCCATTTTTAGAAGCTACTCCACCACAATCATCTTCTAAATAAACTACACTATTAGCTAAACCAATTAAAGGAGCATCAGAAGAAGCAAAATAAACCTCACCCTCTTCATTTCCATGTCCAACAATTAAAGGAGAACCATGTTTGAAAAAGTAAATATCATCAGGACAAGCTTTTGAAATAAGTAATATTGAAAAAGCCCCTTCTAATCTTTTAATAGTATTTTTAAATGATTGTTCACAATCATCTAATCTATTATTATAATACTCAAAAAGATGAACAATAACCTCAGTGTCAGTTTGAGAAACAAACTTATGACCAGCTTTTTGTAACTCCTCTTTTAACTCTTTGTAGTTTTCAATAATTCCATTATGTACAACATAAGAGTACTCACCTAAATGTGGGTGAGCATTTAATTCAGTTGGTTTTCCATGAGTTGCCCATCTTGTATGCCCAATTCCTAAATTATACTCAGTATTTGTTTTAACTTTTTCTTCTAAATTATTTAGTTTTCCTAAAGCTTTAAAAACCTCTATCTTATCTTTGTTTAAAAGTGCAATTCCAGCACTATCATAACCTCTATACTCAAGCTCTTTTAATCCATCTAATAAAATATTCTCTGTTTTCTTATTCCCAATATAACCTACAATACCACACATAAAAAACCTTTATTTAAATAATTCTAGAAATTATACTTAAATCTGAATAAAATCTTACTTTGGAATTTTATAGTAACATAATAATTACATTGATAAAAAACTCATTTTTTAATATAATCAAATTTTAAAGGAGTAATTATCAAATCATTTTTAAAAGCCAAGCAAGATATATTTTTTTCAAGTTGTGAAACATGTGAAGCAAAATGTTGTGATGGTAAACATGGCTCAATTTTTTCTCAGATTATTTTAGAAGATTTTCAATTAGTTTATAAAAACTTTCCAATACTATTTACATTTGGTGATTTAGCTTATCTAAAAGCTGTAATTTTACTTAGTAATGGAAAAGATTTCTGTCCTTATATCAAAGAGTTCAAGTGTACTATTTATAATGAAAGACCTACAATTTGTAAAGCATATCCACTTAGTACAAATATTGATAATGAAATTTATTTTGATATAAGTTGTCCTGGAGTTTCAGAATTTGGTTTAGAATTAGTAAAAAATGGAAGAGTTTCACCCACTTTTGATTCATTTATTTTTAATGATTATCAAACAAAATATATAAATACACACAATGAACTTGAAAAATTTAACAAAAAAGAGAACTTTTCTTTAGTAACAACCATCAATGGAAATAAATTTTACAAATATATAGGTTCAAGCCAAAATGACTATATACAAAGGCATAGAGAGTCATTAATAAATCTTAAAAACTATAATTTATAGTCTTTAACTTTACTTTAAGATTTATTGATGTTATAATTACACTATCCAAACAATATGGAGGTTTAAATGAGAGGATTTCTAGATTGCTAGAATTTGTTAATTTACCAAATTTTATTGTTAAACTTTAAACATAAAAAACTCTTACGATACGTAAGATGGGAGAGGCTTGAGTTAGCGCTCTCCGTATTTTAGGCTCTTCTTTTAGAGCCTTTTTTTATGCCAAATTTTCTACAAGCTTTTTATGAATTATTTTATTACTAGCAAGCATATATTTATCTTCAAATATTCTATATTCATCACCAGCCAAATTTGATATTTTACCACCAGCTTCTCTTACAATAAG
>CBFIGT010000125.1:6156-6396 GCA_965662175.1 Arcobacter sp.
AAAAACTCCACGTGCAACATAACATAAATCAAGAGAAGCTGAACCTAATCTTCTTAAATCTTGACAAAGTGGAAGAATTTTCTTTATTTTTAAAATAACATCATTTAAATCCTCTTCACAGGTTCCACTTGTATATGGAAAACCAGTTGCTATAAGTGATTTTTGAAAATCCTCTTCTTTTGATACATGAATTTTTTTACCATTTAAATAAGCACCCTCTCCAACTGTTGCTTCATATAA
>CBFIGT010000126.1:0-6263 GCA_965662175.1 Arcobacter sp.
GTTTTTTATTTTCAACAGCACTTACAAACCAAGGTCTAACTCTTGCTTCATAATCATCCTCTTTATCATATAAAATCTCTATATTTTTTAAAAGCTTATCGGTATAGACTTTTTTAACCACCCTTTTACCACTCTTATCATAAGTAATATGTTTTTTTAAAAAACCACTCTTATTTTTTAAAAGCATTACAAAATCACCCTCAGTAGTGGCATAATAAATTGCTGAAAATTGAGGATTTATAATCATTTGTTCATAAAAGTACTGAAACATTCCATCAACACTTGAGCTATTTATTACACTCTTTTTTTGTAAATTTTTAGTTAATAAAGCAGCATTAGTAGCAACTTGCATATAGTTTATTGATTTATCAATAGCAAACTCTGAAATATTTTCCATAATTTTAGTAGATTGTTTACTCATAGAGATTTTTGTACTAAAATATGTACTAAATAAAATCAAAGATATTGAAAAAACAATCATAAGAGAAAAGGAGATTATTAGTAAAGTTTTAAGTGACAATTTCATGTTTTTTCCAATTTAATATTGATTAAAATTATTATATCTTAAATAAAAATAAAATACAAACATTTATCATACTTAATTAATTCATAAATAAAACCTATAATATAATTTTTGTTTTGTTATAATCTGAAAAAAAATAAGGATTATAAATTGAGTTTAGTTTTAGATATTTTTAAAGAAATAACAGCGATTCAAAGGTGTAGTTCAAATCATAGTGATTTTATTAATTTTATGAAAAATTATTCTAAAAAGTATAATTTTGAGTGTTATATTGATGATGTTAATAATATTTTATGTAAAAAAGCTAATTCAAACTCAAAAATCTGTTTACAATCCCATTATGATATTGTTTGCTTAGTTGATAATACTATTCCTGAGATTATTGAAAAAGATGGCTTTTTGATGGCAAAAAACTCTACTTTGGGAGCTGATAATGGTATAGGTTGTGCTTATATGTTAGCTTTAATGGCTGAGGAAAAAGATTTAGAGTATCTTTTTACAGCTGATGAAGAGATAGGTTTAATAGGTGCAAATGATATAACTTTGGAAATAAAATCACCCTATATGCTAAATTTAGACTCAGAAGAAGAGGGAGAGATTTGTATTGGTTGTGCTGGTGGTATTGATATTTTTGCAAAACATAATTCCCATAAAATTATAGCAAACGATGAAGAGTTAGAACTTTATGAAATCTCTATATCTAAACTAAAAGGTGGACATAGTGGAGTTAATATTCATGAAAATATCCCAAATGCTATAAAACTACTTGCAAAATCTATTAAAGAGTGTAATGGAAAACTTTTAGATATAAATGGTGGTGAAAGAATTAACTCTATTCCTGCAAATGCAAAGGCAATAATTGCTTCAAAAATAGCTCCAATATCAAGTCATGAAAATATGATTATAAAAAAAGTAGATGAAAAACCAAAACATCTGAATATTTATGGGGAAGAGATTATTGATTTTATTTATAATTTCAATAATGGTGTTAGAGAGTTTAATGATGATTTAGATGTTGTTGAAACTTCTATAAATCTAGCAATATGTAAAACAAATATAAATGAAATCGAGTTAAAGTTAAGTGCTAGGTCAATGGACAATAATAAATTAAATAAGATTAAAATTGAAACACAAAATGAGTTAGAAAAACTAAACTTTAGTGTAAAAACAGCTGGTAAATATCCAGCTTGGAAACCTGATAAAAATGAATTTACTATGAAAGTATTAGAAATTTATAAAAAATTTGATAACAAAGCCTCTTTAGAAGCTATTCATGCAGGTTTAGAGTGTGCAATATTTAAAGAGAAATATCCCCATATAAAAGTAGCTTCTATTGGACCTAATATATTTAATCCACACTCCTATGAAGAGAGAGTTGAGATAAAATCCATATTAAAACTTTATGATATTGTTAAAAAAATAGTAGAGAGTGATATATAACTTTTTCTTATAAAAATATTTTTTTACATTAATATTTTATAAAAATAACAAAAAATAATTAGATTTTTACAAAATAAACTGTAAAATTTGTTAATATTTTTAAAAGGTTTAAAATGACTATAAAAGCTAAGTCAAATATTTTGATATCGATTTTCTCGATTTTACTTATAGTAAATGGTGTTGGATTATTTGTTTCATTAAATAAAATAAAAAATGCAAACGAACATCTAATAAATGAAACAAACTTAACTTTTAAATTTCAAGAGATGAAATTTGTTGTTAAAAACTTACAAGAGTTATCAACTGACCTAACCTTGATGGGTGATAAAGGTGGATTGGATGAATTAAACCTTTTAGTTGATAAATATAAATCAATTAATAATGAGATACAAGAAAAAAATACTCACAATAAAAATAGTGAAATTTTTTCTAATATGGAATCAATTTTTGATTCATATAGTAAATCATTAATCAAAATGGCAAACTATGGAATTGAAAGTGTTGAAGAGAGAAATATCCTATTTCAAAAGCTTTCAACACTAGAAAATAATCAATTTACAGATGATGTAAAAGTTACATATGATAAATTCTTTGCTGCTTCATATAATGTGGAAGCTGAAATAGAACTACTAGATGCATCTTCTGAAAACTTAGAAAAAGCTATTAGTGAGCTTATATCAAATCAAGAAAAATATTTAAAACAATCTATTAAAGAAGATTTAGAAACAATAGATAATTTTAGAACAATAACCACTTTATTAACTTTAGCTTTTGCAGTGGCTGTTATTGCATTATTTTTTATTATAAAAAATATTTTAACTAATATTCAAAAACTAGATATGGGTGTACAAAGTTTAGTTGATTCAGAGCAAATAGAAAAAATGGATATTACTTCAAATGATGAAATAGGAAATATATCTACAAACTTTAACAAATATATTAATAAAGTAAATAGTGATATAAAAATCAACGATAAAGCAATAAAAGATGTAAAAAGTATAGTAGAAAAAGTTGCAACAGGTCTTTATAATGATAGAATTCATACAAAAGCTGCATCTAAAGATATTGATGAACTTATTGAAGCTATAAATAATATGATTTCAACAACCCAATCAAACTTAAAAAAACTATCTATGTATTTATCAGAAATTTCAAAAGGTAACTATATTGACCCAGTACCTGAAACAAAACTAACAGGACTTTTATCATCTATTTTCCAAGGTAGTTCACTAATTCAGTGCTCATTTAATGAAGTTATTGCAATAATTGATAACTCTACAAAAAGATTAATTTTTAGTGCTGATGATTTATCAAAATCATCTAAAAACTTAAGTGAATCATCAAACAAACAAGCAGCAGCTTTAGAAGAGACAGCAGCTGCTATTGAAGAGGTAACAGCAACTATTGCAAGTGGAAATGAAAACACAGCAAAAATGTTAGATTATGCATCAAAAGTTACCCAATCAAGTGATACAGGAACAATACTAGCTAAACAAACATCTGAGTCAATGGAACAATTAAGTAGTGAGGTTAATACTATAAATGAAGCTATTCAAGTAATTGACCAAATAGCATTTCAAACAAATATTTTATCACTAAATGCAGCTGTTGAAGCAGCAACTGCAGGTGAAGCTGGAAAAGGTTTTGCTGTTGTTGCACAAGAGGTAAGAAACCTAGCTTCAAGAAGTGCTGAGGCTGCAAATGAGATTAAACGTTTAGTTCAAAGTGCAACACAAAAAGCAAATCATGGTAAAGAGGTTTCAACTAAAATGATAGTTGGATTTAATGAATTAAAAAATAATATCACCTCTACAATTACTGTAATTGATGAAGTTGCTAACTCTATTAAAGAGCAAGAATCAGCAATGACACAAATCAATCAAACAGTAAATGCCCTAGACCAAGCAACACAAAACAATGCTTCACTAGCTTCTGATATTTCAAATATGGCAGCTGAAACTAAAAACTTGGCTTTATCACTAAAAAGTGCTGTTGATTCTAATGTTTTTGAAGAAAAAGCAAAAAGAAGAGTTATGGACCCTCCTTTTACTTTTGCTATTAATAAATTAAAAACAGACCATGTAAACTTTAAAAATGAAAACTTTAGTAAATGTGAACATGGAAAACCATTTGCAGTAACAAAACATACAGAGTGTGCATTTGGTAAATGGATTTTAGAACAAGAAGCAAATAATGAAGATATAACAAAAACAGAGAGTTGGAAACAACTTATAATTTGCCATAGAAAAGTTCATATGATGGTTCAAGACTCTGTTGATTTATATGCAAATAACTATACAAATGGACAAATTTTCTCAGTAACAGGTAACTTAGAAAAAGAGATGAACAAAGTGTTTAATTTAATGGACAATATAAAAGAGGTTCATTGTGACTTTATATTTCAAAAAAGTAAAAGGGATTAATCATGGCTTTAAATCAAGAAACAGTATTGGCTGATAATGCTTTTTTAGTAAGTGAAACAGATGCAAAGGGTATTATAATTTTTGCAAATGAAGAGTTTTGTAAAGTAGCTGAATATGATAATGATGAGTTAGTAGGACAGCCACATAATCTAGTCAGACATAAAGATATGCCAAAAGCTGCATTTAAAGATTTATGGGATACGGTTAAAACAAATGAGGTTTGGCAAGGTTTTGTTAAAAACAAAACCAAATCAAATGGTTTTTATTGGGTATATGCAACTGTTTATCCATATAAAAATGAAAAAAATGAACAGTGTTATATCTCAATTAGAAGAAAACCCTCAAAAGAGCAAATTATAGAGGCTGAAACCCTATATAGAACTATGAGTTGATAACTCTTTTGTTATCAACTTTTTTTATATCTGAATAGTTATCTAAATAATCCAAATAAGCTATCAAATATTTTCTACTTAAATCAAATTTTTCTTTAAAATTTTTTATCTCAATAAAACCATCATCTTTTATAATCTCTCTCATTTTTTTTACAATACTATTAAGACTCTCAAAATGAATAAAAAGATTATGTTGGATTCTAATAACTTGTTTTTTAGCAGTTAAGGACTTTAGTATATCATCACCTAATTTTCTATCAATATCCAAATCATCATAGATATTGTATGGAGCTGTTGGGGAGATATACTCCTCTTTTAACCTTTTTAAAACTATCTCTTCTAAATCTTTTTTGATATCCTCTTTTATATTTGCATTTTTATATAAATTACCCTCTTTTATTAAAAATGAGTTTTCTACTAATTGTTTTAAAACAAGCTCAATAAAACTAACACTTGCCCATTTTACTCTTAAATTAATAGATGAGATAGATAACATAGCATAGGCATTTTTTAAATAGATATTTTTAATATACTCTTCTAACTCTTTTTTTGTTTCATTTGGATAAATCACTAAATCTTTTTCATCAACAAATACATTCTCTAATTTTTTAGCAAAACTAATAGCATCATCATGACTTAAAGCAAATCTTTGAGCTGAAGATATAACTCCTAAACCTTTTTTATGTACCTTTAAAAGCTCATAATAAGCCTCTATGAACTCTTTTTTATCTAAAGCCTCTAATACTCTTCTTTTTTGATTTTTCTTCATAGGGTCAATTACAGGGTTTAGTATTTTCCCACCACAAATAGTCTCATTACCATTTCGCAATATTACTTTCTCTCCAAAAACAGTATAAAGCTTTTCACTAGCTTTTAAAGTAGCAAAACCCTGCTCTTTTGAATCAATAGAATCAAAAAGTAAAACCTTTACCTCTATTTTTTTAGCCCCTACAAATAAAGAGTAAGTTTTATTGTGTTGAAGTTTTTTATCTTTTAGACAAATAAAAGAGATATCTATTCCATCAAAACCTCTTAAATAACCCTTTTTAGTGATTATATCACCCTTATTTATAAGCGATTTATCAACTCCTTGTAGATTTAAAGCTGCTCTATTTGAAATATTTGCTTCCAAAGAGTTTTGATTATGAACTTGAATATTTTTTATTTTTGTCTCTTTTTGAGCTTGAGCTATAAATACTTTTTCATTTAGTTCAATACTTTTTCCTAAAACAGTACCTGTAACAACAGTACCAATACCTTTTGGTGAAAAAACTCTATCCACATAAAATCTAAAAAAATTCTCTTCTTGTTTTATGCTGTTTTTAATAGAAAAAAGTTTTGTTTTTAGATTTTCTATTGAAACCTCATCATAAATAGAAACCGCACTTATAAATTTAACTTCAAAATCAAAACTCTCTAAAAATGTTAATATTTGCTCTTTTTTTAACTCTAACTCTTCAACACTTACTAAATCTTTTTTAGTTA
>CBFIGT010000127.1:0-6154 GCA_965662175.1 Arcobacter sp.
TTTGAAGAAAAAATGTTACGTTTAGAAATGACTGGCTAAATTAGAAATTTTGTGTCCTATAAAGTGTTGACAGATCAAAATAGTAAACTATAAATCTTATCTTCATCAAATGCTAAAAATGTATCAAGATCATATGGGCTTATTTCAAATCTTTTACAATAATCAGATGCAGTTGATTTAGGAACATTTGTAGCTAATGCTATTTTGGGATAAGATAAATTTATGATGTAACGAAGTTTTAATACATCTTTAATTTTTTGCATAGAAAGTCTCCTCATTTCCACACTCCTTTTTTAAAGAAGTGTACTAAATTTTAAAGATTTTCTACTTCATAAATTCCAGCCGGAAATTTACAATTTCTTCCGAAACTAAATCGGCTAGCTTTCCGAATGAGTCCGGCGTATGCAGGCAAGTGTTTAATATATAATTATAGTTTATACTTATTAAAGAATTGAGAATAAGTTAACTCAGTTAATAGTTACTTGCATAAGTAAATATTATAATTTAATATAAGTAAAACTAATGATAAATTAAGTATAAATTAAAGTTAATGCTGTTATAGTTTCATTAATTAAAGGATAAAAATTATCTTTTGATAAAAAATATCTAATTAAAAAGGATAAAAAATGGCTTGCGATACAGGAGCAAAACCAATAAAAACAAAAGAAGTTTCAAATAATGAAGAAAATAAAAATAATATAGAAAAAAAGGAAAATAAAATGAGTTCAAGTTTAGTATTAAGAAAAGCACCAGAGTTTAAAATGGAGGCATATGATTCAAAAACAGGCCACTATACAACAGTAGATAGTAAAGATTTTGAAGGTAAATGGAATGTAGTATGTTTTTACCCAGCAGACTTTACATTTGTATGTCCAACAGAGATTGCTGCAATGAATGCAAAATATGATGAGTTCCAAGAGTTAGGTGTAGAGATTACAGCAGTATCAACAGATACAAAATTTTCACATAAAAGATTTGTAGAGACTGAGCCAATTTTAGCAGGATTAAAATTAACAATTGCGGCTGATCCAACTGGTGAAGTATCTAGAGCATTTGGTGTAATGATTGAAGAAGAGGGTGTTGCATTAAGAGGAAGATTTTTAATTAATCCTGAGGGTGTAGTTGTAGCTCAAGAGGTGCAAGCTCCAATGGTGGGAAGAAATGTAAATGAGTTTTTAAGACAAGTTAGAGCTTGGCAACACTCTACTAAAACTGGTGAAGTATGTCCTGCAGGATGGAGACCAGGTAAGAAAACATTACCAGTGAATACTGATGTTGAACAAATGACTGGTAGAGTTGGTGATTATATTACTATTGAAGAGATTATGTCTTAATAGTATTTATTCTAAAAAGGCTTAGATACTAAACCTAAGCCTTTTTTTATTTCATTAAATTTGATAATTGCGGTCAAGTTCCTATTTAGTTACTAACAATTTGACCGCAACTATGAGATTTAAATCATTTAAAAAAGGTACATATTATAGAAAACAATAATATTTTGAAAAATTACAAGTTAAAAGTAACTCCACAGAGACTATATCTATTAGAGTTGTTAAATATAAATGGACATATGACTATAGAAGAGTTATTTGATAAACAAAAAGCTGTATATGATAATATCTCACTTGCTACTATTTACAAAAATATAAATTCATTTTTAGAAGTTGGTTTATTATTAGAAGTTAAAATTAATGAACATAAAACTTTTTATGAACTTAAGAAAGATAGACATTCACATATATTTTGCAAAAATTGTTCATCTTTGAATGATATAGTAATCTCAGTAAATTCTTTAGAACAAGAAGTTTCTTATACTAATAGTTTTAATGTTATTAGAAGTGATATTACATTTTATGGTTTATGTAATGCATGCCAATAAGATAATATAAAGTCTTATTTCTTGAGCAGTTTTTAGTAATAGTAAGCTTGTTCCAAAATGAGTTGAATTTTTGAACAGATGAAGTAGTCAAATTGACTACTTCTTTTTAGCTACATCTTTAATTGCTCTATAGATAGTATTTCGTGCTACATGAAAAAGTTTAGATAATAAGGCAACAGACTTTCCTTTTTCATGTTGTTGAACATTCTCCAAAAAGAACTATTTTAGGAATTTTTTCATAACAATGGTTTATGCTATTTCTAATGCTTTTTCAACACAAGATTTAAAAGAAGTATTATCTGCAATATATGGTTTTATATTCTCTGGAAAATGTTGTGCTGTTGTATTACCTATAGAAATTGCTTTATATGATTTATCCCATGAAAAAGTTTTAAAAAAATAATTAATTGTTGAAGGTGATGTAAATATAATTTTAGAATTTTTAGGAATTTTTATTTTCTTAACATCTTCGTTAAAACAGTTTTCATATACAATTTCATCGTTACAATTAATATCATTATCTTTTAATATTGTAATTAAATCTGATGCAATCTCTTTTCCTCTTAAATATAATACATTTTTACCTTTTAGAAGTTCAATCATTTCATAAGCAAATTCATTTCCATGTTTTGTTTTACTCATAAATTCTACTTTTCCATTTAAATCTTTTACTAATTTTGCTGTTTGCTCAGAAATTACATAAGATGGAATTTTTTTCCAGTCAGGATTAATTTTATTAATTGAGTTAACAGCATTTTTTGATGTGAATATTATTGCATCAAAGTTACTTAAATTAATTTTTTTATTTATAGGAACAATTTTAAACAATGGAATATTTTTTGCCCATTTAACTTTTTTATCATTAAGTAAAAAAATATTGTGGTTAAAATTCTTTAGATTTTCTGTTAGCATAGAGATGGCTCCTTTAATAGTTGAGTTTTCTGTAGATAAACTTATTGACTTATCTTTTAATACTCTAAAAGGGATATTTTTTTTACTTAAGTGATAAGTGATTTTAATCATTTCCATATGAGAAGTTGAATTCGAATAATTTATGTCTTTGTAAATTATATTTTTTTTCGTATTGAACTCAAAATATATTAAATTAAGCGATTCTAAAATTTCTTTTATGTTCATATTTTTTTCCTTTTATAATTTCTTTTTTAATAATAGTTTATAATAGTTATTGAAATTAAGTAATATAGTATTTTATTGTATTTTATTAAAATAGTACCTTTAATTCTCTTTTATATTTAAGCTATTTTAAATATTGAATGAAGCTTTAGATTTGATTATATTGACGGTTTATAATACTGTAGCCAATGAAATATTAGGATATTTCTTTTTTTGTTTAGAATATAGATCATCAACACTCAGATGACTATACTTATTTAATAGATCTAAAATAATGGCATAAAAGTTGCAAATATAACATTAAAATATTTTTTATTTAGTTTTTTACCCATATTTTTATTATATCTAATAGTTATTGCTTTATTCAACATAAATAATCTTGTATAATGATATAATTTTAATAACTTACTAAAATAAATAGGCTAAAATCAATGACTAAAAATATATTTTTTTATAATGTAATTAAAAAATTTCGTAATATTTCTATATCATCAAAGATTATATTTTTAATTATAGTAGATGTAATGTTGATTACATCAAATTGGTATTTTCTTAATGATTTTCTTAATACTACTAAATATGATGCTCAAATAATAAATGAAAGTGGTATCATAAGAGGAACTATACAAAAAGTTGTTAAATTAGAAACTAACAAAATAAATTCAGATCAATATATACATATTGTTGATACTCTTTTGGAAAAATATCTTCATCCTGATAGTATACTTGAAAAACATGGGCATGATAATTTTATAAATGAACTAACAAAGGTTAGAGATAACTGGCAAATTATAAAAAAACTTATTTATGATTATAGAGAAGTAGATAATTTTAAATTAAAAAATGAAATTTTACAAAAAAGTAAAGAGAATTGGAAATTTTCAAATAATACTACAGGAGTAGCTCAATTTAATGCAGAGCTAAAGCAAGAGCAGTTTTCACAGATATACTATAGATTGTTTTTAGACTTTATATTAGTAATATCTATACTTATAATTATCTATTTGTTAGTTAAACTAAAACTAGAAGAACAAGCTAGAATAGACCCTTTAACAAAGATTTATAATCGTCATGTTTTTTATGAGAATATTGAAATTGAGATTTCCAGTAGTAGAAGACATGGTTATCCATTATCTATTGTTTTAATAGATATAGATTTCTTCAAAAAGATAAATGATAGTTATGGACATGATGAGGGTGACCGAGTACTTATAGAATTTGCTAAATTAATAAATACACATATTAGAAAAGAGGATACATTATGTCGTTTTGGAGGTGAGGAATTTATAATTATTACTCCTCACGTTACTGTTGAACAAGCTAAAATATTTTCCGAAAAATTAAGAAGTGCTATTGAGCATAATAACTTTGGTAAAGTAGGTATTGTTACTGCAAGTATTGGTGTAACAACTTTAAATAAAAGTGATACTATTGAAACTTTTTTTAAAAGAGTTGATGAAGCTGTTTATTTATCTAAAGAAAATGGTAGAAATAGAGTTTCTTATTTACAGTAATAATTATTTAATTTAAATATGCAAGCTTATTAAAAATAAAGTATTTAATTTGTAAAATAAATATACAAATTAACGAGACTGTTCAGAGTTTTGTGTCGATGACTGATAGTTAAATAAAATTATATCATAGATTCTAGAAAATGTCTGTAATAATTATGTACTACATTATATAACTAATTAAAAGACGAGATTGTTTAAAATTTTATCAATGATTGATAATTATAGATTTTTATGATATGCTTTAAAATACTTTAATACTAAGGATAAAAATGATTCATAAATCTTTTTTAATATTTTTTCTTTTAACAAGTTTTTTATTTGCTGAAGATTTAGAATTAAAAAAACTATTTGACAAAAGAGCTCTTACTGGTACAGTAGTCATTAGTTCATTAGATAATAAAACAGTATTTATCTCTGATGATAAAAGAGCTAAACAGCAGTTAGCTCCTGCATCAACTTTTAAGATTGCAAATACTTTAATTGCCCTTGAAGAAAAAGTTGTAAAAGATGAATTAGAGATTCTTAAATGGGATGGAAAGGATAAAGGTTGGAAACCTTGGAATCAAGACCATTCTATCAAGAGTGCATTTCCTGTTTCTTGTGTATGGTGTTACCAAGAACTTGCTAAAAGAGTAGGACTTGATAAATATCACAAACATCTAAAACAACTAAACTATGGAAATATGCAAACGGGTGGAAATTTAACAAGGTTTTGGTTAGATGGAGATTTAAAAATTTCTGCCTTAGAGCAAATTGAGTTTTTACAAAAGCTTTATAAAAATGATTTACCATATAAACAAAGAAACCTTGATAAAACAAAAGATGTAATGATTGTTGAGTCAAATGATAATTATACAATCAGAGTAAAAACTGGTTGGGCAATGAAGATTGGTTGGTATGTAGGATATATTGAACTAAAAAATAAAACTTGGTTCTTTGCAATGAATATGAATATGCCTGAGTTAAGCCAAGCTAAATATAGAAAAGAAATTACTATGGAAGCATTAAAGATTAAAGGTATTATTTAAGCATAGATTATTTATAAGACCATAAACAATAATTTATGGTCTTATAAAATATTACAAATCTAACTTCTCATTAATCCTACCCTCAAAAAATATTGCCAATTGTGAGATTGTAAGTGACCAGTTTCTCATAGGCATAGTCCATTTTTTACTTGCATTTTGAATACCCATATACAAACGTTTTAAGAGTGAATTTTCATTTGGAAATGCACCTTTAGTTTTGGTCAACTTTCTAAACTGTCTATGAACAGATTCAATTATATTGGTTGTATAAATAATTCTTTTAATATCTTCAGGATATTTAAAATAAGCAGATAATTTTCCCCATTTATTTTTCCAAGATTGAATTACAATAGGATATTTTTTACCCCACTTTTCTTCAAGTTGAACTAAAGCATCTTCTGCTGCTTCTTTTGAAATGGCTTGATAAATGAGTTTTAAATCTTTCATGAACTCTTTTTGATTTTTAGAAGCTACATATCTTATTGAGTTTCTGATTTGATGAACAATACACAACTGTATTTCTGTATTTGGAAAAATTGCTTTTATAGCTTCAGGAAAGCCTTTTAAACCATCAACAGAGGCAATAAGTGCAAAAATCA
>CBFIGT010000128.1:0-6136 GCA_965662175.1 Arcobacter sp.
ATATCTAAAAAGTTTTGTTTTGATGTATCAATTATTTTATATAGTTCATTAAAAATATCTTGATTTTCTTTAGATTGATAGTTTTTTAAAGTATCAAAAAATTTTCCATCTTCATAACTTGTTAAAAAGCTATTTACATCATCTCTAAACTCTTGTAAATCTTTTATGATATTTGTAAAGTTTGAATTATCTTTATCAAACTCTATTTGTTTTTTTAGTTTTTCTTCTATATTATGCTTTTTAAACTCTTCGATTTTAAGATTGAGTTCTTCTATCTTCTGATCAACTTCCTCTTTTTTACTTTCTAAGTTGTCATATTTTTTTATATTTTCTAGTTGAATCTTAATCTCTTGTTTCTTAGTATCAATTTTTTGTTCAATCTCTTTAGTTTTATTCCCAATAAGCTTTGTTATCAAATCATTCTCAAAGTCATCTTTATAATTTGATAAATCTTTTTGTCCGAAGTACAGAGGTTTTTTAAGGATTTGAGCTGTGTTTAAATTTATTAACTCTCCATCTTTTTTTATCTCAAGACTATGATTAAAGACTCTATCAACAGTAAATTCTCTACCATCTTTATCTTTTACATTTATAGAAATTTTACCTGCACTACCAAGTAATTGTTTTACAAGCTCATTTTTATAACTAGTATCTACACTGTTATTTCCAAATGGTAAATCAAGACCATATCTAACAGCTTCAATAATAGAAGATTTACCACTTCCCCTAACTCCAACTAAGTTATTCATAGAGCTTGAGAATTCTATTGTTTGTCCATCAAGTTTACAAGATGACCCATCAAATGTGATTGATTTAATATATCCATTTTCTATTGTAGGCTTTTCTTTTTTTACTCTAAATTCTTTATCTTGTAAGGCAAACTTTACAGCTTCAAAATTATAATCACCAATTTTAATATATGATTTTTCACCTTTACCAATTTCATCAATTTTTTTAGGATCACTTCCTTCTACAAATGCTGGTAAAGTATTCTCTAACCATTGCTCCCATTTTGCAACTTCATCCCAAGTTCTAACTTTTTGAAGACCTAGAATATTGTCTCTAAATAGTTTATTTTTACCAAACTCTTGAATTCTTCCTCCATTAAGTTCATTAAAAAATCCACTTTTAGCTTCTACATGAGCTAATATAATAAAATAGTCTTTATGGTATTTATTTAGTTTTTCAATTGTAGTAATTAAATCATGATTACTTCTACCATTTTCATTTTCAAAATTATGTTTTCCTGCAAAAGATTCAGTGATAAACTGACCTATATAGTTATTACCATTTTCAAGCCAAACATCATGATTAAATACAACTAGACAGTGAATTCCATTTGCTCCATCATTTACTGAGAGCTCAACACCAGGAAGAAGAAAAATATTTTCTTTCTTTGCTTTTTTCTTCAAAGCTTTAAACTCATCAATGTCAAATTTATTATGATTAGTAATGATTCCAACATCAATCTTTTCAGCTTTAAGTTTCTCTACATATTTTGTGGTGTATTCATCTTCATTTTCACTATATTTAAACTCTTTATCTGCGTTTGTATGTAAATGAGAATCAAATCTCACCCACACTGAACCATTTGAAAATTTATCACTCATAATCACTCTCCAAACATTCTAGCTTTAAACTCTTCTTCAATAAGTTTCACTTTGAAGTGGTCTTCATCTTTTTTAAGATTTGCAAGGTTATTATCACCATTTACATAGATAGTGTCAAACTCCCTATCATAAACAGTAAAGTCCATCTTTTCGAAGAAATTATTTAATTCATCATTTGATTGTCCATTTCTCCAAATAATAAGTATTTTTTCTTCTTTTAGATTTTGTCCTTCTATTACTAGGTAACCTTTTATCATCTGTCTAGTTTTAACTTTTAATCCAATAAGATAATTAAATGTTTCTACTAAATCTACATTTGTTTCTACTGTTTCGCCAGCACTTGAAGATGCAATTTTTAGTTTATAATCAAATGGTGTTTTAAATATATCAATATTTAGCAGTGATTCATTTGTCTCATAATCTAACATATAGTTTAAAAGATAATCTTCTTTTACATTATCTGTAAATAAATCTTTATCAACATTTTTAAATGCAAGGTTATTTAAACAATCTTCGTAACTCTCAAGTTTGAAGTACTTAAACATTTGAGAAATACCCTCTTTATCTTGTGGTTTACCATCTTTCCAGTTGTCACTATAGATCACTTTTTGGATTCGTGGTTTTGTGACCGTATCAAAATAATTTCCCATTTCAACAAGTATATATTTTCTCGAACCATTATCTTCTCTATTTAACTTTATAGTAGCATGTCCAGTTGTTCCTGATCCTGCAAAATAATCTAAAATTATTTCTCTTCCATAAGTAGATATTTTTAATGAATCCATTACTGTATTTGTTGATTTTGGAAAATCAAAAAGTCTCTCTCCTAAGATTTCTTCTAATGGTTTTGTACCAAAATGATAAGAATGATATTCTTTTTTCGCCCAATGTGTTTTAATTACCTGATTAACTCTAAGCTTTTCATAAATAATAATTTTACCATTTTCTTTTAAAGCTTCAATATTCCCATTTTTAAAATATTCAAAAAAAGTATCTGGCTTAGTTTTCCACGTTCTTTCAATTCCAGCATCGGTTATTGGGTATACAGGTATGGAATCATTAAAGGGTTTAATATCTATTACTTTTAAATCACTACTTACATAAATTGGATAGTAAAAAGTTGGTTTGCATTCTCTCAATGCATATTTACCATCAGTTAATCTAATGAAATTTTTTCTTTTATAACTTCCTAAATCATCGAATTTGTCAAATTCTTTTTCTTTTTCAGTATCAATAATTACATTATAGAAATTAGCTTTATTTTTTAACTTAGCATATACTAACATATATTCATTAGATGTTCCAAAAAACTTTTCCTGATTCCTACCTTCAGGCTTATGGATAACTGATACATTAGCTATAAAATTCTCTCTTAAAAAAATCTGTTCTAATAATTCATTTAATTTGAATAATTCCAAATCATCAATTGCCGTAAAAATAAAGCCTGAGTTTTGCATTAATGAACGAGATTTAACTATCCTATCATTCATAAATGACAACCAACTACTATGTTTATATCCATTCATATAGATTATTTCAGATGCATTAGTATTATATGGAGGGTCAATATAAACAGTTTTTATTTGCTCTTTATATCTATTTTGAAGAAGATTTAATGCTCCAAAGTTTTCACTACTAATTAAGATTCCATCACATTCTTCATCTATATCATTAAATTCACTTAACAGCTTATTTTTAAATTTATCATCAAAGAATTTTGTATCAAGAACTAAAAATTTATCATTTTTTAAATCTTCAATGCTTTTAACTTCTACATCAAAAAGAGTTTTCCACTCTTCTAGTTGTTTATCATTACTTAAAATCTCTTCATAATATGACACATCAATTTTATCAAGTGTGATACAATAATTTGTGTCTATGACAAACTTCTTTTTAAGCCATAATTTCTTTTGAAACTCTTCAAGCTGTGACAGGAAAGCTATAATCTTATTTGCTATAGTTTTAAAAGTTTTTACTTTGTTTAATGTGTTTTCAATTTGTGAACTTGATACCTCTAAAATATCATCGATGTATAAAATCTCATTTTTGATAAAAAAGTCAAGTTCTCTACTTAAAAAGCCTTTCAAATCTTTGTGAATAAAATAATCAAAACTATTTCTACTCGTATAATCTGTAAGATGTTTTTCTAATATCGTTCTATTTTTATTTTTATCAGTAGCTGAAAGTGTTTTTAAATTTTCTATTAAAGGATTTTTTTCTTTTAAAATGGCTTCGATAGCTTTTTCATTTAATTTATTTTGTAACTCTTTACCAATAGATTTATATTCAAATCTAATAAAAAGCTCACCATTATCCTCATAAATTGGATAATTATAATCTAAAACAAATCTTCTTTCTTTATCATCTGTAGTTTTATTGTTGTTTTTTTCTGTGTCTGCTTCTACGATTTTAAAATGGTATGTTTTATCTTCTACTTTAAAAGTATAATCTCTAAAAAACTCACTAGTTTTTATATAGTATTGATCACTATTTGCCCAGTGAAGTTTTACCTCTTCACCCTCATATGGAACAGCATAAGTGTCTTTTTTATATCTTCTCAGACTTACAAAATCTCCATCTTTATAGTATCTGCTAAAGAAATTTGTTAAATATGAATATATTTCATTTTCAGTTGATTCACTATTTGAACTTGAAGAAAGTTTCTCTTTTAACTCTTTCACTTTTGGACTATCATCTGGATTCATTCCTGCATTTGTGATAGTAGATATTAAATCATTAAGTTCTTTTTCTAATCCATCATTACTGTTTGAGTTAAAAGCATTTTTTATAGAAGCTATCAAATCTTTTTGCAAAAACTGTTTTATCTCATCAGCTTTTTGATTCATGATTCTATAGATTCCGAAATCTAAATCAGTTTGATTTAACTGGAACATATCTTCTAATAATTTTATTAACTTTTCTTGTTTTTCGTTCATTTAATCTCCCATTCACATATAAACAATTCTAATTCTTCAATTTTCTGTGTTTTAGCTAGTTTTAATTCACCAATTAACTCATCTCTTTTGTTCTCAATCTCATCTTCGATATCAAAAATTTCTCTTTGAATTCGTTTTCTTTTTTTCTCTTGTTCTTTAATTGCTAATTGGATTTTTTCTATCTCTTCAATTTGGCTCAAAGAGGAACTTTGACGATTAAGCTCTTTTATCTTTGCTTTGGTTTCTTTAAGCTCTTTATTTATCTCATTTAGCTTATCATCAGCCCATTTATGAAGTTTTATACTGGCATTTGAAAAATGTTCACTATTTGTTTTTTCATTTGATTTCAGGATTATATCTTTTTGCTTTTGATATGTCGCTTTTAACCTATCAACATCATTACTATCAATATGAGTTTTATGCGATTCTCTAGCTTGAAGTGAAAATAGTTTTTGTGCTGTTTCATCATCTATTTTTTTATAATCACTTGTTATTGCTGTAACTACTAAATACTCTTCTGTATCATAAGAATTTATAGCTAATTTGTTTACAACTAAAAATCCATTACTATTTTTGTATTCTTCCAATGTAGAAATTTTATAGGTATGATTTGTTAAATCAAAGATAAGTTTAGTTACTTCTAAATCTCTTGATTTTGATGTATCAAGCATATCTTGCACTATTGAAGAGTTGAATTTCACATCTTTTGGTAAAGTAATATGTTCTATTTGAGATATAAGATTTAAATATTCTTCAAATTTATTTTTAGAAGACTGCATATCTTCCAAATGATTTTTTAACCTCAAATGAACATCTTCATCAAAATGTTCTATTAGTTGCTCTCTAGTTTTTAATGTTTTTTCATTAATCTGTGAGGAGAATTCTTCTTGTAGTGATTCAAAGGCTTTTTCTATTTGCTCAGTTGTTCTGCAAGTTTGGTATATTTGTAAGATTCTTTTTTCAAAATCAACACCACTAGCGATTGTCCCTAAAACTTCATCACTAGCACCAAATACACCTTCAAATAGTTTGAATTTTGAACTTAATAACTCAAATACCCTTCTGTCTGCTTCATTCTTCTTATTTAAGAAATTGATAACTACAACATCATGTTTTTGACCATACCTATGTACTCTTCCTATTCTTTGTTCGATTCTTTGTGGATTCCATGGCAAATCATAATTAATAAGCATATTACAAAACTGTAAGTTGATACCTTCACTCCCAGCTTCAGTTGCTATCATAATATCAGCATCTTCTTTGAAATAATCAACAATAGCTTGTTTCATATCAGCTGTTTTACTACCTGTTACTCTATCTGTTTCTTGGTATCTATCAAGCCAGTCATTATAGATTTCTTTTGATTTAGAGTCAGTATTAGTACCATTAAATAAAACAATTTTATTCTTATATCCATGTTCTTCTAAATATTGAAATAAAAATTCTTGAGTACGTTTTGATTCTGTAAAAATGATAACTTTTTTATTTGCCCCTAATTTCTTTTGTTCTTCAAAGCCCATATCAAGAGCTTGTATAAGTGCTTTCACTTTTGTGTCTACTTCAATTGTTTTGGCAATTGTTACAAATGAT
>CBFIGT010000129.1:0-6101 GCA_965662175.1 Arcobacter sp.
TATATTTTTAGTAGAGACTTTTTTAACAATTTTAAAAGTAAAGAAAATGAACTTTGTAATTTTAACAGTAATTGTTGCAAATAGTTTTCTACTATTTGGCTTAATTATAGGAATAATTATGGCTTTAGGATATACAGGAATAATATCAGTTGATATTCACTCTTTGTTAAAAACTCATGTTTTCTTAGTATTTTTTGGTTATGTAGGCGTTACAATTATGGGAATGAGTTTAATACTTCTTCCTATGTTTTGGCTAAGTCATGATTTTACATGGAATTATGTAAAAAGTGCTTTAGTAATATTATCATTAGGTATAATTCTTGTTTCTTTCTCAACTTTATTTGATAATAAAATTTTTGAGTATTTAGGATATTTTTTAAGTATTTTTGCTTTTTTCTTATATTTTTATCAAATTTATATAATATATAAAACAAGAGTTAGAGTAGAGATTGATATCTATTTTAAAAGTATGCTTTTTTCATATATTTGCTTAAGCATTGCATTAATACTTGCAATTTTCTATCTTTATAATCCAAGTCAAGAGTTACTTTTGACATTTTCATGGCTAATATTTGCAGGTTATATTACTTTTGTAATAACAGGACATTTATATAAAATAATTCCTTTTTTAGTATGGTATGAGAGATTTTCACCTTATGTTGGAAAAAGAAAAGTTCCTATGTTAGCGGATTTGATTCCACAAAAAAGTTCTAAATTTCAATTTCTATTAACTTCTATTGGAGTTACAATTGTAGCACTTGGACTTTTTAGTGGAGTTGATACAATTTACAAAAGTGGAGTTAGTATTTTATTTATAGGCTCAATATTTTTAGTAAAAGATATATTATTTATGATTAATTTTAAGGAAGAAAAAAATGTATAGTAAAGAAGAAATTTTCAAAGCAGTTTCAACAGTAAATGATCCAGAAGTAGGATTTAATTTAGTTGAAATGGGACTTATTTATGATGCTGTTTGTAATGAAAAGATGGAAGTAAAAGTTACTATGACACTTAGTACAAAAGCTTGTCCACTTCATCAAATGATTGTGCAATGGGTACAAGAAGCCGTTTTAAGAGAACTTGCAAAAGTAGAACTTGCAAATGTAGAAGTTGTATGGGAACCTGTATGGAATATCTCTATGGCAGATGATAATGTAAAAGCAAAACTTGGCGGAATGTAATATATGATTTATGTTTTTGTAAAACTTCTTCATCTTTTTTCAGTTTTAATTTATGGAGGTTTTTTATTTACTGATAACCTTATTTTAATGAGAATGAAAAAGACTCTAAGTGTTGAAAAATATGATGAAGTAAGAGGATATTTTGCAAAGTTTACAAGAGCCTTAGTTCCTAAAGCTTTAGTTGTAGCAGTTATTACTGGACTTTATTTATTTTATGTTAATTTTGGATCAATTGAAAATGGCTTTTCAAATTTTCAAATTCTATTATCTATTAAGGGATTTTTAGGCTCATGGTTAGGACTAAGAGGAGTTTTACAAGTATTTTTTGGAATACAGCCTTTTGTATTTAAAGGACATTTATTACCATTTGTTTTAGTAATAATCATCGTATTTTTATCTCAAATTATGTTTAGTGTTTAAATATTTATAAAAAATGAGTCTAGAACAAAAAAAATATCCTCCTGGTGATTTTGCAATTTGGATTATTATATATATAGAGTTGATTACTTTTGCTGCACTATTTTTAGGTTATGCTTTTTCTAGAAGATTAGATATTGAACTTTTTAATAAATCTCAACTTCTTCTAGAACAAAATTTAGGTTTTATAAATACTATTGCTTTAATCACAAGTAGTTATTTTGTAGTAAAAGCAATAGAGATAATAAAGAATAATGAAAAAGCAAATACTTTTTTTCTAGCTTCAAACTATTTATTAGCTGCAATTGCTTTAGGAATACTATTTTTAGTTTTAAAAGTTATAGAGTTTTCACATAAATATGAGCAAGGAATAAACTTAAGTACTAATAGTTTTTTTATGTTCTACTTTCTTTTAACAATTTTTCATTTTTTACATGTTCTTCTAGGAGTTATAATTTTATATACCCTTTATAAAAAAACAAAAATTGGTTCTTACACAAGCTCTAATCATATTGGATTAGAAACAGGTGCATCATATTGGCATATGGTTGATTTATTATGGATAATTCTATTTCCACTAATATATATAATGAGATAAAATGAATAAAAGTACATATATTTACATACTACTTTTTTTATTAACTTCTATTACTCTTTTTTTAGGAAGTAAAACTTTTACTACTTCTATAGTTATAGTCATAATTATGTTAATTACATTTGTAAAAGGCCAGTTAATTATTGATTATTTTATGGGATTAAAATATGTAAAATTAAAATATAGGCTTTTACTCATTATTATTTTGATTACTATCTCTTTCATTATTCCTATAAAAGAGTGATTTTACATTTTAAACTCTTGCCCCTCAAGCTTATCTAAAGTTGTATCTTTATACATTTTTCTTATTAAATCTCTTGGTTCTACCCATTGGTCATGTAAGGCGCATTTATTATTACCATCACACTCACCTATTCCTAAAACACACTTCGTATCATCTTGAAGTTCCCTAAAAGCACCTAAAATATCATAAATACTAATCTCTTGAGCAGGCTTTGATAATTTATATCCACCCTCTCTTCCTTTTATAGAATCTACAAAATCTGATTTTACAAGTTCAGTCATAATTTTTGTTAAAAATTTATATGGAATATTCAAAGTTTCAGATAACTCTTTTGCAGGATATAATCTTGAAGTACCATATTTAGCTATATAACTTAATATTCTAATTGCATATTGTGTTGTGTTGTGTAGTTGCATTTAATCCCTTTTTTGTAGTATATCAAAAAAATATTAACAATTTAAAAAGTATATTCTACTTAAAGGTAGTATTAAACTTTCTTTAGTTAATATTTCAAAATACTACTACAAGGTAGAATTTAAAATAAAGGAGATATGTATGGAAGAAAGAATTACCAAAGGTATGGCAAGAAACATCTATCTTGGAGGAAGTTTATTCGCCATTTTAGTTTTTGCTGGTCTTACATTTGATACTGTTCAACAAGTTCCTAAATTATCTAATGCACACAATATTACAACATCAGTTGCGCATGGAAAACATTTATGGGAAGTAAATAACTGTGTTGGTTGTCATACGATTATGGGAGAGGGAGCATATTATGCACCAGAACTAGGAAATGTATTTGATAGAAGAGGAGCTTCCCATGAGGCAACTTTCAAAGCATATTTACAAGGATGGATGGCTGCTCAACCACTAAATGAGCCACATAGAAGAAAAATGCCTCAATTTAATTTAAGTGAGCAAGATGTAAATGACCTTGCAGATTTCCTGATTTGGACATCAAAAATTGATGACAATGAATGGCCACCAAATATTGAAGGATAGGGAGAAAAATATGAAATATACATCACAAATGGTTGCAAAACCATACTTTATTTTTGCATTAATTCTTCTAGCTGGAGAGATGCTTTTTGGTTTAACTTTAGGAATTCAATATATATTTGGTGACTTTTTATTCCCTTATATTCCTTTTAATGTTGCAAGAATGGTTCATACAAATCTATTGATTGTACTTATACTTTTTGGTTTTATGGGTGCTGCTTATTATTTAGTTCCGGAAGAGTCTGAAAGAGAACTTTGGAGTCCAAAACTTGCAATTATTACATTTTGGGTATTTGCAGCAGCAGGTGTTGCTACTATTTTGGGTTATTTACTTGTTCCATATGCAGAACTTGCAAAATTAACTCAAAATGATTTGCTTCCTACTATGGGTAGAGAGTTTTTAGAGCAACCTACTATTACTAAAATTGGTATTGTTATTGTCGCTTTAGCTTTTATTTTAAACATTGGTATGACAGTAATAAAAGGACGTAAAACAGTTGTTTCAGTTGTTTTGCTAACAGGTCTTGTTGGTCTAGCTGTATTCTTTTTATTCGCATTTTATGTTCCTGATAACTTAGTTTTAGACAAATTCTTCTGGTGGTATGTAGTTCATCTATGGGTTGAGGGTGTTTGGGAATTAATAATGGGTGCAATTTTAGCATTTGTACTTATTAAAGTAACAGGTGTTGATAGAGAACATATTGATAAATGGTTATATTTAATTATTGCTATGACATTAGTTTCAGGAGTTGTAGGAACAGGACATCACTTCTTCTATATTGGTACTCCTGATTATTGGTTATGGCTTGGATCTATTGCTTCAGCAGTTGAACCACTTCCTTTTTTTATGATGATTTTATTTGCATGTGCAATGACAAAAAATAGAAGAATTAATCATGAAAATAAAATCGCCTTAACGTGGGCAAAAGGTACTGCAGTAATGGCATTCCTTGGAGCTGGTGTTTTAGGATTTTTACATACTTTAGCACCTGTAAACTATTTTACTCATGGTACGCAATTAACAGCAGCTCATGGACACTTATCTTTTTATGGGGCTTATATTATGATTTTATTTACAATTGTTTCATATGCAATGCCTATTTTAAGAGGTAGAACTGGTGGGAATTGTGCAAAATCACAAAAAGTTGAATTAGTTAGTTTTTGGATGATGAATATAGGTATGCTTGGTCTTACTTTAGCTTTAGTAATTGCAGGAACTATGCAAGTAATTTATCAAAGAATAGGAAACAATCCAATGGGCTTTATGGAAACTCAAGCACAAATAATACCTGTTTATGGTGTTAGATTATTCTTTGGATTAATTGCAATTACTGGACTTGTAACATACTTATACAGTTTTTTTGTAAAATCAAAAAAGGCTAAGGCTTAATTATGTTAGAGTGGGAAGAAGATATTGGAAAAGCTTGGGACAAATACCTAAGTAAAAAAACTACAATCTCAAATAAAGAGGCTGAAGTCTCTTTTATTTCCCATGCTAAACAACTCAAAATCTTTTATCACCTTTTAGGAGGTGATAAAGGAAAAGAGTTAAAAATAACTGATAAAAGAAATATTAATAAATCAAGAACTTTTTTGCAAAAGATATCTGGCTATGGAAAATCATTTCACCTTACTTGGCAAGATCAAAATGCAGTTTATCTTCCTCCTAAATTGGATATTTTAGCAACAAAAGAAGATAATAAAATGCTCTATTTTTGGTTGATTGCTATGAGTACAAAAGTAAAAATACATAGAACTAATATAATAAAAGAGAATCAAAAAATTGCAAAGTACTTTTGCGATAAATATACTGGATTTAACTCATTTTATAATGATGCAAATAAGTATCTTATCTCAAAAATACCTGAACTTTACTATACAAAAGAGAGCAAACAAGAGAATTTTGAAGAAGAGAAATATCCATTTATTATGTGGATATACCCATCATTAAATAAAAATTCAGCTTTATTAGATAAAGAAGAGGAAGAGGATACTAATAAAGAAAGAAAAGATGAAAAAGTAGAATCTTTAAATATGAAGAAAAAAGCTAATCAAATAGATGATAAAAAAGAGACTGATGGTTTTATGGCTTTTATTCCAGAAGGTTTAATGAGTATTTTGGAGCAAGTAAACGTTGATAGGGCTGAAGATGATAGTTTTGATGAAGATGCTTTATATAATGCTGAAGATTTAGATGAAATTACTTTGGGTCAGAAAAAAGCAAATCTAAACTCACGATTAAAAATGGATTTAGATTTAGCTTCAAATATGAGTGAAGAGTATCCTATAGGAAAAGGTTATTATATTGATGAATGGGATTATACGAAAAAGGCATATTTAAAAAACTATGTTTGTATAAAACCAATAATCACTACAAATATAGAAGCTATAAAACTTCCTAAAAGATTAGAAAAGACAGTAAAAAGAATACAAACAGAGCTTGATTTATTAGAGATTGATAGATTTAAAAGTAATAGATTACCTTATGGTGATGAAATTTGCTTAGATACTTGGATTGATTATAAAGGTCATCAAAATAAATCACTTCACCATCAAAAATTTTATGAAAATTTTGAAAAAAAAACAAGAGATATGGCTACACTTATTTTAGCTGACATCTCTTTATCTACTGAAGCTGGAATTACACAAGAAATAAGAGTAATTG
>CBFIGT010000130.1:0-1150 GCA_965662175.1 Arcobacter sp.
AAATTCCCAATTGAAGTCATAGAGTATGTAGTAGTTCATGAGTTAGCACATATAAAAGAGAAAAATCACTCAAAAAAATTTTGGGATTTAGTGGAGAAATATTCACCTGAGTATAAAAAGTGTGAAAAAATACTTAAGAATTTTTAATTATTTTTCTAATCTCTTCAAACTTCTTTTTTAATTTTTCATCTAGGCAAAAGTTTTCAAAAATACCATGGGAACGTTCATTGTAGAAAGCTTTGCTTTCATCGATTGTTTCTTTTCTTTCTATTACATTAGTTACAAAAAATTTTACATCATTTACATTTGCAATATTTGCTTTTTTTAAAAGTGATTTTATTAAACTCTTGTTATACTCAAACTCCATTTTATAAACAGGATGAGTTAATACAAAAAATAGAGTTTGGTTTTTTATATATCCAAACTTTACGCCTTTTTTCATTTTTAAAGGTAGGGCATTAATTAATCTTTCAATAGTAATATTGGTATTAATTTTTTTAAATTCAGGATAATATTTAAGATGAGTAAGAATTTCACTAGCATTTTTCATGCGATAATTATAACAGTTTTTTTATTAAGTTTATCAGGTTGTGGATACAAAGGTAATCCTGTATATGTAGATGACAAAAAAGAGGTATCATCTAAGTGATTTATGATTATATTATAGTAGGTTCGGGTGTTGCTGGATTAAATGCAGCAAGACTGATACCAAAAGATAAAAAAGTTTTACTTTTATGTAAAAAATCTCCTTGGGAGTGTAATACTTTTTGGGCACAAGGTGGAATAGCATCAGCTGTTGATAAAGATGATATTCCCTCACATATAGAAGATACTTTAACGGCTGGAGTTAATTATAACAACAAAGAAGCAGTAACACTTTTGAGTGAAAAATCAGGTGAAGCTGTAAAAAATCTAATTGATGTAGGTTTAAAGTTTGACTTAAATGCCAAAGGTCAATTAGCATATACAAAAGAAGCAGCACATAGTAGAAGTCGAATTTTACATGCAGATGGTGATGCAACGGGTCGTATGATGCATATGTTTTTAATTGAGAAATTTCCCCATGAGTTAATAACAGAAGCTGTTGTTTGTGATTTACTAATAAAAGATGATATTTGTTATGGTGTACAATATTTTATAAGTGAAACTG
>CBFIGT010000130.1:1160-6062 GCA_965662175.1 Arcobacter sp.
CAAGTGGTGGTGTTGGTTCTTTATATAAATATCATACAAACTCAACATCAATTTCAGGTGAGTTACAAGGTATTTGTTTAGAAAAAGGAATTGCTCTTAAAGATATGGAGATGATTCAGTTTCATCCAACCGTTGTAAAAGGTACACATTTTGCTAGAAAACCACTTTTAAGTGAAGCATTAAGAGGTGAGGGTGCACATATTGTTGATGATGATGGAAAAAGATTTGTTTTTGATTATCATGAAGATGGTGAACTAGCTCCTAGAGATATTGTGAGTCGTGCTATTTTTGATTATGCAACTAAAACAAAAAAAGGGGTATTTTTATCTTTTGAAAATTTTGAGAAAGAGTTTTTTAAAAAAAGATTTCCAAATATTTATGCAAACTTAAAAGATATTGGATTTGAGCTTCCTTTTGAAAAAGTTCCTATTTCACCAGCTTTTCACTATACAATGGGTGGAATTCCAACAAATTTAAATGCTCAAGTTAATGGTATGAAAAATCTCTATGCAATTGGTGAGTGTGCTTGTACAGGTGTTCATGGAGCTAATAGATTAGCTTCTAACTCTTTACTTGAGGGAGTTGTATTCTCTGAAATAGCTGTAAAACATAGTTTAGAAAAACAATTTAAAATTTCATATGAAAATTATACAAATCCTATAAAATCATATACAAGAAATAAAGATATCGACAAAGATATTAAAAATATGTTGAGAAAACTTATGTGGGAAAATGCTTCAATTGTGAGAAATCAAGAAGATTTACAAAAGGCATTAGAGCAGATAAAATTATTTTTAAAGGAAGATGTTGGTAGACTATTGTTCTTAAGATTACTTACGGCTAAATCAATCTTAACTAGCGCAATTGAACGTAAAACTTCACTAGGTGCTCATTTTATTAAGGAGAATTAATGTTAAAAGTTATAATGACTTTACTTCTAGTTTCTGTTGCAGCATTTGCATCAGGTGGTGGGGAAGCTACACACGCAAACCCTGATTTAACTATGACATGGGTAGGTATTGCCTGTCTATTTATTTTTGTAATAGGGTACTACTTTGTAGCTGCTGAAGAAAAATATGAGATTGATAAGGCAAAACCTGCATTATTAATTGGTACATTTATGTTTATTTTAGTTGCATTATATTATGCAATTAATGGATTAGATATGAATGCTGTTCATAATGAAGCTCAGCACTTAATTTTGGAAATTGCTGGTATTTTCTTCTTCTTATTTGTTGCTATGACTTATATTGAGTCATTAATACACATGGGTGTTTTTGATAGATTAAAATATAATCTTGTATCAAAAGGTTATACATATAGAAAACTTTTTTGGGTTACAGGTATTTTAGCATTTTTCATCTCTCCAATTGCGGATAACTTAACTACAGCTCTTATTTTATCAACTGTATTAATTACTATTGAAAAAACAAGAAAAGATTTCTTAGTTCCAGGTGCAATTAATATCGTTGTTGCTGCAAATGCAGGTGGTGCATGGTCTCCATTTGGTGATATTACTACTCTTATGGCTTGGACAGCAGGAAAAGGTACTTTTACAGACTTTTTATTCTTATTCCCAGCTTCTATTTTAGGATATTTAGCTACAGCTATTATTTTAGCTAGATTTGTACCTAATGAAGTACCAGCATTTGATGCTTCACAAGAGAAAAAACCAAAAATGGCTGAAGGTGCTAAAGTTGTAATGGGACTTGGTGTATTCACTATTTTCTGTGCTGTAATGTCTCACCAAGTTTTACATTTACCTGCAATGTGGGGTATGATGTTTGGTTTATCTTTACTTAAAATTTATTCTTATGGTTTAAAGAAAAAATATGGTTCTGACCACTTTAATATTTTCCATTCTATGGCTAAAATTGAGAACAATACTTTAATGTTCTTCTTTGGTATTTTAGCAGCAGTTGGTGCTTTATATTTTATTGGATGGTTAGGATTAGCCGTTATTGTTTACGATCCATCTGTATTAGGACCAACTTGGTCAAATATTGGTGTTGGATTCTTATCAGCAATTGTAGATAACGTTCCTGTTATGTCGGCAGTTCTTAAAGCATCTCCTGAAATGGGACTTGACCAATGGATGTTAGTTACTCTAACAGCAGGTGTTGGTGGTTCTTTAATCTCATTTGGTAGTGCAGCAGGTGTTGGTGTTATGGGTAAATTACATGGTATTTATACATTTGGTTCACATATGAAATATGCTTGGACTATTTTTATAGGTTATGTAGTATCTGTTTGTGTATGGTATTTACAATACGAAGTTTTAGGATTCTATCACATAGGATAATATAAAAGTGCCTTTGGCACTTTTATAAACTTACACTCAAAATCCCCTCATTATTACTACTTTTTTAGTAAGTAGCTTTTAACCAACTTTTTGTTATTATTTTTGATTAATTTATATTAAAAGTGTTAATCAAAAAGGAAAATATTATATGAAACATGTTCCAATAGTTGTATTAGATTTTGGTAGTCAATATACACAAATCATAGCAAGAAAACTAAGAGAATCAGGTGTTTATTCTGAAATTGTACCATATAGCGAAAATATTGAAGATATTAAAGCTAGAACTCCTAAAGGTATTATTTTATCAGGAGGTCCAGCTTCTGTTTATGCAAAAGACTCATATCACCCTGATAGTGAAATATTTAACCTAGGATTACCAATATTGGGAATTTGTTATGGAATGCAACTTATTTCACAACATTTTGGTGGAAGTGTAATTCCAGCTGATCATCATGAATATGGAAAAGCAAAACTTAACTTTGTTGTAGATTCTGATATTTTTAAAAATACAACAGATGGACAAACTGTATGGATGAGTCATGGGGATAGAGTTGAAAATATTCCTGAAGGATTTGAAAAAATCGGAGTTTCTGAAAACTCACCATATGCAGCAATTGCAAATGTAGAAAAAAATATTTATGCATTTCAATTTCACCCTGAAGTTTACCACTCAGCTGAGGGAAGTAAGTTACTTAAAAACTTTGCAAAATATATTTGTGATTGTGAATCAACTTGGAATATGGGTTCTTTTGCAAAAGAACAAATTAATAAAATAAAAGAGCAAGTTGGAGATAAAAAAGTTCTTTGTGGTGTAAGTGGAGGAGTTGACTCTTCAGTTGTAGCAACACTTTTAGCTGAAGCTATTGGAGACCAATTAATTCCTGTATTTGTAGATAATGGACTTTTAAGAGCAAATGAAAGAGAACAAGTTGAAGCTATGTTTGCCGCACGTGGTGTTCCTTTAATCACAGTTGATGCATCTGAGCAGTTTTTATCAAAATTAGCAGGTGTAACAGACCCTGAAACAAAAAGAAAAATCATCGGTGAAACATTTATCGAAGTATTTGATAAAGAAGCAAAAAAACATGATGGTATAGAGTTTTTAGCTCAAGGTACACTTTATACAGATGTTATTGAATCAGTATCAGTAAAAGGACCTTCAAAAACTATCAAATCACACCACAATGTAGGTGGATTACCTGATTGGATGACATTTGAGTTAATCGAACCTTTAAGAGAAATCTTCAAAGATGAAGTAAGACTTTTAGGACTTGAATTAGGACTTCCAAAACATATGATAGGAAGACATCCATTCCCAGGTCCTGGACTAGCTATCAGAGTTATGGGAGATGTAAATAAGCCTGATTTAGAGCTTTTAAGAAAAGCAGATACTATTATGTTGGATGTTTTACATGCAACAGGATTATATGATAAAACATGGCAAGCATTTACAGTTTTATTAAATGTAAAATCAGTAGGTGTAATGGGTGATAACAGAACTTATGATAACACAGTATGTGTTAGAATAGTAGAAGCAACAGATGGAATGACAGCAACTTTTGCACATATCCCTCATGATGTATTAGAAACAATCTCAAGAAGAATCATCAATGAAGTTGATGGAATCAACAGAGTTGTATATGATATTTCATCAAAACCACCAGCAACAATCGAGTGGGAATAAAAGCGCTAGCTTTTATTCATCTTGCACTAGATTTAGATTTGAGGTACTTATAGTACATCTTCATCTAACTCTAGCACAATCTAAACAAAATCTATCGCTTTTCACAGCTTTATTCGAGTCTTCTAATATTTTGTTAAAAATCCAATGGACTTTTTATCTCATTTTTGTTTAATTCTTTCACCACATGTGTATATATCATAGTAGTTTCTATAGATTTATGTCCTAAAAGTTCTTGTATACTTCGTATATCTGTACCATTTTGAAGTAAATGAGTTGCATAAGAATGTCTAAAAATATGTGATGTTACTCTTTTATCTATGTTTGATTTTTCAACTGCATTTTTTATATTTCTACTTAAAGTTACATCTAAAATATGATGTCGTTTTTGCTCACCACTTCTTGGGTCTTTTGAGATTTTATTCATAGGAAAAACATATTGCCATTTGGTCTCAACTTTTGCTTTAGGAAATTTTCGCTCAAGTGCATAAGGTATATATACACTTCCAAAACCATCTTGCAAATCTTTTTGGTGTATTTCTTTTACTCTTACTACTTGAATTTTAAGTTCATTTTTTATTTTTAATGGAAGTGGTAAGGTTCTGTCTTTTAGGGACTTACTATCCCAAATATAAAGTTTATCGATATCTTTGATACGTATATTTTGTACTTCTTTCATTCTTAGACCACATCCATACATAAGTTTGACCATAAGCTGATAAATACCCGTCATATTGGAAATTATACTTTTAACTTCATCCATCGTAAGCACTATGGGGATATGTTTTCTCTCTTTTGCCCTTAAAGCTTGAATATTCTGGTCTTTTAATGAGATATTTAAAACTTGCTCATACAGAAATAATATTGCATTGAAGGCTTGATTTTGTGTAGTTGGACTTACATTTAGTTTTGTTGCAAG
>CBFIGT010000131.1:0-6062 GCA_965662175.1 Arcobacter sp.
TTATATGCTGTAGTAGGTTTTTACATTATTACTTTTTTTATAAATTTAATTAATCCATCTACAGATTTATCTAGTAATATTAAATTAATATTGATTTTAACACCATTACTATATATTGGAATTTATATCTTCAAAGTTAGTAGTAAAAGTATAGATAATTATATATTGTTTGAGAAGTTACTCTTTTATAGTGTTTCCTTTCTTTGTTTTTCAGTACTTGTTAGTTATATTACTAATATTAATTTATTAATATATATTAAAAAACTTGTGCTTATTAGTTATAGCCATCCTGCTTATCACTCTAATCAGACACTATTAGCTTTAACCATTCCTTTTGTACTTAATTACTTTTTAAATAATAAAAGTATGATAAACTTTATTTTGTTGAGTTTTGTTTATTTAGGTACTTTTGCAAGTCAAGGAAGAACAGCTATTTTAGTTTTATTAGTTGGTACAATAACTTATTTAGTTTTTGATATGTTTAAAAATAAAAGATTTTCCATTATATCTTCTCTTTTAACTTTTGTTGTATTACTTTTAGGTATTTTTGTAGTTCTTTATGTAAGCAATAGCAGTTTTACGAATATTAATATTCACACTTCTGGAAGATTTGATGGTTGGCTTTTATATATAGATTATATATTGAAAGACAATTTTTTGTTTGGTTATGGACTACAAGGTGCTGAAGATATATGGAAAAATGGTGAATTAGGTTTTAAGCATCCACATAATGCTTTCATTGAAGCATTATTTGGATTAGGAATTATTGGTTTTGTTCTTTTATGTATTTTAACAATAATTTATTTTGTGAAAATTGTTAAACTAGACATAAATGTTTATAATAAATCAATAGCTATTTCTTTTTTTGCATCATTAATTATCTTACAACAAGGTATAGGAAGTTTATGGGGAGGGAATTCTGTTATTATTTGTATAGTTTTAAGTTTAATATCATTAAATATTAAATTAGAAAAAATAAATAAAAGTAGATCTAAATGAATAAAAACATACTAATAAACTATAAAAAAACAACTCCTCTAATAGAATCTTTACTAAAAGAGCAAAATATTCAGGTACAAAAAAAACAATCACTTATTCAAAAACTTACTTTCAAATCAAAAACATACCCTGATATTTATTTTCATTCAGGTGCTTTGGATGAAGAGGCTATTGATATTATAAATAATTGCAAAAAGACTATTGCTAATTGTTACACTATGAAGCAAGATATTATAAAAGCTTGTGATATTACAAATGACAAAGTAGAGGTTATTTATCCTACAATTACATCATCTTACTTAAAACCTAAAGAGTCAAAAGAGAAGCTTTGTGAAGAGTTTGATTTTAGTAAAAAAGATAGAATTATTCTTTTTCATGCTAATAACTTACAAAAAAATGGTGTGATTGAGTTTTTAAATATTATTGCTTCTTTAAATTTTGAGAATTTTAAAGCTATTATTGCAGGTGATGCTAAACAAATTTATTCTTTGAAGTTTAAGTTTACAAAATATAATCTTGATGATAAGGTTTTACTACTTGAAGATTATGCTAATCTTGACTTGCTTTATAGTGCTGCTGATATTTATATTTTACCTACTTATGTAAAGGCTTTTAACTCAAATGTTTTAAAAGCTATGTTTTATAAAACTGCTATTTTTGCAAGTGCAAACTCTGCTTCTAGAGAGGTTATTGATATATTTTCAACTATGGATTCACCAAATGATAGGTCGATGCAGTTTAAGGTTGAAGCGATTTTATCAAATAAAGATGAACTGAAGAAAATAAAAAATGAAAACAAAGAGAGAGCTGATGAGTTTTTGTTTGATATTCAGTTTGAAAGATTAAAACAAATAGTTTCAAATATTTAAATTTAACTTAAGAAAAAAAAGATATAATTCGCAGATATTTTAGAAAACACAAGGAATTATGATGTCAAGAAGATGTGCAATATCTGGAAAAGGACCTATGGTTGGTAACAACGTAAGTCACGCTAAAAACAGAACAAAAAGAAGATTTTTACCTAACTTAAGAACTGTAAGAGTTACATTAGAAGATGGAACTACTCAAAAAGTAAAAATTTCTGCAAAAGAGTTAAGAACTCTTAAGAAAAACTCATAATAGAGGCGCTATAAAAGTGCTTCTATGAGCATCTTTCGCAAAATTAAAAAAGCCCTTGGCTGGGAAATAAGAACTTCAAAGCCCGAATACGATTTAAACCCCATAATATATCAACAACTAAAACCTTTTAGATTACCTTTAGTACTTGTACAAGTTATCATGATGGTAGGTACCATTGGATACATTGTTATTGATGATTTCCCAATATTAGATGCTATTTATCAAACAGGTATAACATTTACAACGGTAGGATTTGGTGAAATTAAACCAATATCAGAAGCTGGTAGGTTTTTTACTATTACACTTATTATATTTGGGTTCGCTTTGTTTACTTTATCAACTGCTGTACTTATTGATGCTGTTGTTAAAGGTAAACTCTTTGATTTATACAAGGAAAGAAATATGCTTTATAAAATCGCAAGACTTCGTAAACATTTTGTTATATTTCATCATAATGAATATACAATTCAACTAGCCCGACAATTTAGAGAAAATCATGTACCTTTTGTAGTTGTTGACCCAAGAGAGGATATTGAACAAATCGCAAAAGAGTTTAATTATCCATATTTTGTAAAAGAGGAATCATTTACAGAAAAAGCGTTTTTAAAATCACACTTATCATCTGCTAAAGGTGTTATTTCGTTATCAAAAAATATTTCAGATAATATTACGCTTATTGCATCAGTTAGACTTTATGAAAAAGAGTTAGGACGAAATAATCCATTTTTGATTATTTCAAATGCTGAAACCCAACATGACAAAGAGAGACTTAAAAAACTTGGGGCTGATAAGGTGGTTGCACCTCCATCACTTATGGCAAAAAGAGTAAGTGCTATGGCAATACGTCCTGATATGGAAAACGTTCTTGATGAGTTTTTATATAAACCTGATACTCCAATTGATATGGAAGAGATTCTTGTTCGTGAAAACTCTTGGCTTGTTGAAAGACAGTTAAAAGATATTCATTTACGTGATAGATATAAGGTTTCTGTAATTGGTATTACAGAGAAAAGTGGTAGATTTATTCAAATGCCTAAGGGTTCAACTATTATAAAAGGTGATTGTAAACTACTTTTAGTTGGTAACCAAAAAGGTATAGCTAAAGCTAAAATATTAATTAATCAAAAAATTGTACCAGAGGAGTGCTGTAAATAATGTTTTCTATTTTTCCTATAAAAGGTTTTATTGACCAAATTGACGGTTTTTTTTGTGATGGAATTCACGCAGGTTTAAAAGCAAAAGATAAAAAAGATATTGGTTTTATATTTAGTGATACTCCATGTAATGTATCGGCTGTTTTTACAAATAATAAATTTCAAGCAGCACCTTTAAAACATTTCCAAAGATACCCAAAAAATTTTCAAACGAATTTTGTTTTAATTAACTCTAAAAATGCAAATGCATTAACAGGAGAAAAAGGTATTGAAGATATAAATGAGATATTTTCATCTTTGAGTTTTGATTTATTAAATCCAATTATGAGTTCAACTGGAGTTATTGGAAATAGACTTCCAAAACAAAAGATAATTGCGGGTGCTAATAGTTTTGATTTATCATCAAAAAATGGTGAAAATTTATCTCATGCTATTATGACAACTGATGCTTATCCTAAAAACTGTATGTATGAAGTTAAGCTTGAAGATGGAGGCTCTTTTAAAATTGGTGCTGTTGCAAAGGGTGCTGGGATGATAAATCCAAATCTTGCAACGATGCTTTGTTTTATATGTACAGATGCTGCTGTTAGTAGTTCTGATATAAAAGAGGCTTTAGATGAGTGTGTTGAAACTACATTTAATGCAATTTCAGTAGATGGTGATACTTCTACAAATGATACTGTTTTAGTATTAGCAAATAAAAAATCAAATGCTTATGATAAAGAGGCTTTCAAAGAGGCTTTAAGATTAGTAATGCATGATATGGCTATGTTAATGGTTGCTGATGGTGAGGGTGCTAAAAAAGTAGCTGCTTTTGAAGTTATTAATGCTGTTTCAAAAGAGGATGCTATGATTGCTGCTAAAGCTTTATCAAACTCATTACTTGTAAAAACAGCACTTTTTGGTGAAGACCCAAATTTTGGAAGAATTGCTTCAACTATTGGTGCTTCAAGAATTGAGTGTGATGATACAAAATTAGTAATCTCTTATAATGATGTAGTTGTATTTAATAAGGGTGAGATTGTATTTGATGCTGAGTGTGAAAAAAGAGCTGGTGAAGTACTTAAAAAAGATCAATATAAAATAATTTGTGATATTGGTTTAGGTGAAGAATCATTTACAGCATATGGTTGTGACTTAGGTTATAAATATGTTGAGATTAATGCTGATTATAGAACTTAATTGTTATAATGTGTCAAGAATTTAACACAAGGACGATAAAATGTTTCATGAATTTAGAGATATAATTATAGAGTTAAAACAAAAAGATAAACATTTTCACAATCTTTTTGATAAACATAACAATTTAGATGAAGAGATTGTTGAGCTTGAAAAATCTCATGCTGATCAGTTTGAAATTGAGGCTAAGAAAAAAGAGAAACTTAGATTAAAAGATGAGATTTATGGAGTTATTGTTAAGTATAAAAAAGAGCATAATCTATAAAAATTAGATTAAATTTATCCAAGGGGGAGAGTTTTGAACTTTCCCCCTTTTTTATTCACGAATACTAAGTAAAATTTCGATAAAATAATTAAATTTTATAACAAGGCAATATTGATGGAAAACCTTTTTGAAAATCAAGATATTATAAATATTAATATCGAAGATTCAGTAAAGTCTTCATATTTAGATTACTCAATGAGCGTAATCATTGGGCGAGCTTTACCTGATGCTAAAGATGGTTTAAAGCCCGTTCATAGAAGAATTTTATATGCAATGCATGATTTGAATATTACTTCAAAATCATCATACAAAAAATCAGCAAGAATCGTTGGGGATGTTATTGGTAAGTATCACCCCCATGGAGATACTTCTGTATATGATGCATTAGTTAGAATGGCTCAAAACTTCTCTATGAGAGAACCTTTGGTAGATGGTCAAGGAAACTTTGGTTCTGTAGATGGTGATAACGCAGCAGCGATGAGATATACAGAAGCTAGGATGACTAAAATCTCTGAAGATATTTTAAAAGATATTGATAAAGATACAGTTAACTTTGTGCCAAATTATGATGACACAATAAAAGAACCTGCAGTTCTTCCAACAAGAGTTCCTACTTTACTTATGAATGGTAGTGAGGGTATTGCTGTTGGTATGGCTACAAAAATTCCTCCACATAACTTAAATGAGCTTTTAGAGGCTACTTTACATGTAATTGATAATCCTGAAGCAACAGCAGATGAGTTGATGGAGTTTATTCATGGTCCTGATTTTCCAACAGGTGGAACTATCTTTGGAAGAAGAGGTATTATAGATGCATATAATACAGGTCGAGGACGTGTTAGAATTAGAGCTAAGCATCATATTGAAAGTAAAGGTAAAAAAGAGGTTATTGTTCTTGATGAATTGCCTTATCAAGTAAACAAAGCAAGACTTATTGAACAAATTGCTAATTTAACAAAAGATAAGCAAATAGAGGGAAGTTCTGAAGTTAGGGATGAGTCTGATAGAGATGGTATTAGAGTTGTAATTGAGCTTAAAAAAGATGCTATGAGTGAGATTGTTTTAAACAATCTTTATAAATCAACTCCAATGGAGACAACTTTTGGAATTATTTTATTAGCTGTTCATAATAAAGAGCCAAAAGTATTTACATTACCTGAGCTTTTAAATGTTTTCTTATCACATAGAAAAACTGTAATTATTAGAAGAACTATATTTGATTTAGAAAAAGCAAAAGCTAGAGCTCATATTTTAGAGGGTTTAAAAATTGCTTTAGACAATATTGATGAAGTTGTAAAAATTATTAGAGCAAGTGCTAATGATGCTGAAGCTAAAGAGTCTTTACA
>CBFIGT010000132.1:0-6050 GCA_965662175.1 Arcobacter sp.
AGATCATGCACATGCTGTTAGAAACTTAGTTCTAAATAAAGCTCTTTTATCACCTATTAGTAAATAAATTTAACTCCATATATTTTTACTTAGTTTTCACTCTCAAATATTTAAAATGGGAGTGAAAATAGTTTAACTTTAAAGCACATACTTATTAAAATCGTAATATGCTACTATAATATAAATTATTCCAAATAATAAGGAAAATTCATGATTACAAATGAAGACCTAATTGAGTTAAATTCTAAGTTTCAAACCTCTTGTAAACCATTTTCACGCATATTTACACTACTTACAATTCCTACTTTAATATTTGCAATTATTATTTTAGGATATTTAGGGAAGTTTCCATTAAAAGTTGAGATTCATAGTGTTGTTTTGATTGGATTTATCTATTTTATTTATCTATTTTTTGTAAGACATAATGCTTATTTTGTATCTTGTAAATTTAAAACAAACTATCAAGAGCTTGTACTTGGATTAAAAGAGTATATAAATAAAAACTCTTTGAGTATTGGTGATACTACAAAAGCAAATGGTAGTGTTGATGATTTTTTGAAAGATTATACAAGCAATATTAGAAATACAAATCTCTCTTCTATTGCCTCTGGGATATTTCCAACACTTGGTATTCTTGGTACTTTTATATCTATTGCCTTTTCTATGCCTGATTTTTCATCTGGAACTTCAAGTGCTTTAGAAAAAGAGATTTCACTTCTCTTAGGTGGAGTTGGAACTGCTTTTTATGTATCAATTTATGGTATTTTTTTATCTATTTGGTGGACTTTTTTTGAAAAGTTTGGGATGAGTAGATTTGAACATGATTGTTTTGTAATAAGTGAAAATACAAAATCATTTTTCTGGACAAAAATTGATATTGAATCTATAAGTATTAGAAGTAATTTAGAAAATTTCCAAAAAATGACTGATATTTTTGAGCAAATGACATCAAAAAATATTTTAGATAATCTAAATGAATCAATAGAAAAAAGAGTTACTTTATTGGAGGATATTTTAGAAAAAGAGAGAGAATTATCTTCAACAGTTTCAGATAATATTAAAAATAATAAAGAGTTAGCCAATAATATTGTACAAATAACAACAAATCTAAGCTCTAGTATTGAAACTTTTAAAATAGAAAAACAATTACATCAAATAAGTACAGAGGATTTAAATAAAAATGTTAATAATTTAAATAAATCTTTGGAAAACCTAAGTGCAAAAAACTTAGAAGATATATATTTAAATATCATAAAAAGTATTGAAACTATGAAAAATGAACTAGATAAAATAGGATGGAGATTTCACAAAGAGTTAGATGAATATGATACAAAATTTAATGAAAAGCTAAAAAACTCTTTAGAATCAATTGATGAGCAAACTGTTAAGATAATCGAAGATTTACAAGAGTTCAAAGAACTCTCAAAGTAGTTTAAAATGTATAATAAAGAACAAAAAAATGATGAAAACTTTTGGATTTCATATGCTGATTTGATGGCTGGTTTACTTTTTGTATTTATACTTGTTATTGGTGCTATTATTATCAAATACCTCTATACACAAAATGATTTGCAAGTAATAAAAACAAATCTAGAAAAAGAGAAACAAGCTTTGAATATGAGTGAAGAAGAGTTATCAAATAAAAAGAAAAAACTAGATGAAATAAATGAAAAACTAAAAATAGTTCAAGATGAAAAAGTTCATTTATCATTTGAGTTAGCAAAGGCTAAAAATATATTTGATGAAACAAAAACTCAACTTGAAAAAGAGAAAGAGTTAGCAAAAAACTTAAGTGAGGAGTTGGATAAAAAGAACGCACTACTTCAATTATCAAATGAACAAATCACAAAAATCACAAGCATCTTGGAAGATAAAAACAACAATATTGAGCTTTTAAATAAAAACCTAAGAGAAAAAAGCCAAGCAATAAAACTTAATCTAGAAGAGATGGAAAAACTAAAAGCACTATTATTAGGATATGAACTCAAAAACAAAGAGCAAGAAAATGAAAATATTAATCTAAAAGATGAACTAGCAAATAGAAAAAATCTTATAACTTTAAAAGATGAAGAGTTAGCAATGCTTGAAGAAAAACTTCTTATCCAAAGTAAAGAGCACCAAAAACTTGTTGAGGAGTTTGATATTACAAAAGTAAAAATCAAACACTTAACCGGAATTAAAATAAATGTAATCTCTAAACTTAGGGAAAAACTAGGAAAATCAATCAATATCGATGAAAAAAGTGGTGCTATAAAATTCTCTTCAAATATCCTGTTTGACCAAGGTCAGTATAAATTAAAAGAGGAATCAAAAAAAGAGTTAAGCCAGATTTTAAAAAAATATTTAAGTGCCCTACTTGAAGATGAAACTATCAAACAATATATCCATAGTATCACAATTGAGGGACATACAAATAGTGATGGAACATATTTAAGTAACCTACAACTTTCACAAAAAAGAGCTTTGGAAGTTATGGAATTTTTATATGAATCAAATATCATAAATAAAGATTTAATAAGCAAATATATAAATTCAAGCGGAAGATCATCATCTGATATTATCTATAAAAATGGTGTTGAAGATAAAGATAATTCAAGAAGAATTGAGATTAAATTTACAGTTAAAAATGAATCAGCAATAAAAGAGCTTCAAAACTTTTTGGGAGAAGCTAAATGAAAGAGTATATTTATAAAGCCAAAAAACTAGAAACTTTGAGTTATGAAATAAAAGAAAAAATTGAAAAAAAGAGAAATAAATCTTTTTTTCAAAAAATTAAGAAGATTTTTTCATAAAAGTAATAACTTGAATTTGTTCAATATATAAAGGTACTTATAAAAATAGAATATATTATTTTAATCAACAATTTACTCATTTTTTATCTTTTTATTTATCAATGCTATTCCAATTATTACCGTTACTATTCCAACTATTACATTTAACTCCATCTTTTCACCAAGTAAAAAAAATGAAACAATAGATGCACTTACTGGTACTAGATAAAATATAGATGATACCTTTGAAACTTCACCGTTTTTTATCATAATATATAGTAACGACAAAGCACCGATACTAACTCCCACTGCCATATAAAGCAAAGCTATAAAAAAATCCCTATTCCAAGTAACTTGTATATCTTCAAAAAATAAAAATGGGATTACCAAAATTGTTGAACTTAGAGTTTGTATGGCACCACCTGAGTAAAGATTCATATTTGTACAATATTTTTTTTGATACAAACTCCCAAAACTAAGCCCAAGTAATCCTACTACTGACCAAAAAACTCCAATAATAGAGTCAAAAGATGTATCTACTTTAGAAATTACTACAAAAGCCACTCCAATAAATCCTATAACTAATCCAAACCATACTCTTTTATTTATCTTTTCATCTAAAAAATTCAAAGCCAAAAAAGTGACAATAATAGGTTGTAAAGCTATAATCAAAGCATTTAATGCCCCTGAAACTCCATAAGAAATTGACATAAATACACCTATGGAAAATGTTCCAACAGTCAAACTTCCTGCAAGAGCTATTTGAAAAAACTCTTTTTTATTCTTTGGAATTGGTACTTTTAAAACATATGAAATAATTAACAAAATCCAAAAAGCAATAAAAAATCGTATTCCTAGAAATGCCATCGGGGAAGAGTTTTGCAAACCATATTGAGTAAAAATAAATCCACTTCCATATAAAAATATGAATCCAAAAGGCAATATTGATTTTTGAAGATAGCAACTCATTTTTTATCCTTTTCTCACTAACTTTGAAATCTATTGACTATATAGTCAAGTGAAAATATAGCAGAATCTTGACTAATTAGTCAAGATTTTAAAAATTGAATTGAATTGATTTTATTTAAGTGAGTTTAAAAAAAGTTCTAGTTGAGAGATACAAGTCTGGAAATATTCTCCATCTTGAGATTTTTTAGCAGTTCCTAAACATCCCTCAATTGAAGCTACTACATACATAGAAAGGGCTTTTGTATCCTTATGTTTGATTTCATTATTAGCTACGGCTTTATCCAATACTTTTTCTATAATATTTTCAAATCTTAAATATACTTTTTCCAAAGCCTCTTTAAAATCTTTATCAATGGGAGATAACTCCTGCATAAGATTATTAAGTTTACACCCACAAGTAAAATCAAAACTATTTCTATTTTTGATTAACTTCATTAGTTCCTCACAAAAATTCTCTTCATAATCCAATAATACAATATATTTATCTTCAATATAAGCATTAATTTTTTCATTTATAACTGCAAGAGCCAACTCTTTTTTTGACTTAAAAAAGTGATACATAGAGCCTTTATTCATAGAGGCTTTTTTTAATATTTTATCAACAGATGTTGCACTATATCCATTATGATAAATCTCATCAAATGCAACTTCTAATAATTTTTCTCTAGGCAAGCTCATAAACTAATTCCTTCTTTGTCCATCTTTTGGATCACTTACCTCTTTTTGTAAATCAAGGCTTAGATTATGATAAAAAAGCTCTCCATAATCTGTTGAACGATTTATTGTTTCATATGTTTGTTTTATATCATTATTATATTTTAGTGCATCTTGTAAGATTTTTATAATCTTAACTGACTCTAAAAAGTTAACATGACTTGGTGCTTCAATTGGTGAGCTATAATATTTATGCATTCTCTCCACTAAGTTTTTATTTCTAATTTCAATAAAAACTGATTCAATTGGTGATTTGAAAAATAGAACTTTTTGCTTTACATTTATTGAGATATATGTTGTTTCCATTCCATAAATTTTTCTTGAAAAGGAATCAAATAAAAAAAGCTTTTTATTGTAGTTATTATTAAAAAGTTCATAAATCAACTCTAATATTTTTATTTTTTCCTCTTTTGTATAAAAATTTCCAATACTAGCAAAACAGAAACTAAGCACTGATTTTATAGAGTACCACTCTGTAGTATCATAATCATATCTAAGCATTTGATTGATTCTTTTTTGCTTTAAATCTTCAATTTCTAAACTTGTTTTTGTACGATAAATTCTTTTAACAGCTGTATCTCTATACATAGGTCCTGGAAATTGAGCTTGAATTACAAATCTTCTATTTGCTTCCATTTCCATAATATATCTAAGTCTGCCATGATAATCTTCATCAATTATTCTAACCTCTTTTTGGGGAATTTGTGTAATAGATTTTACAAACTCCTCGTCATTACAAGCCTCTTCCCAAATATAATCTGGATATCTAAATAATTCACAAATCTTCTCTTTAACGCCATTTGAGGGTTCAACATCAGTAACTCTATCAACCCAAGAAGTAACAGTTCTTCTATCTTTTTGAATTAGTGAGGCAAATTTTGATATACTTAAATTAGATCTTTTATATATCTCTATAATCTTATCAATACTACTTTTATAAGACATTTTATACTCCTAATTTATTTAATAAAAAATTGTACCATTATTATACATAAAAACAAATATTGTACAAAAAATTAAAAGTAGTAAAAAAATTGAGATTTCTTTATCAACTATTATACAATGCAAAAATATAACTTTCTTGTATACTATCTACACTTAAATACAAAGGATATACATGAGCGCAGGAAGAAAATTTAGAGAAGCACTTAAGGAAGAAACTCCTTTACAAATTGTAGGTACAATTAACGCTTACCAAGCATTACAAGCTACAAAAGTTGGATACAAAGCTATCTATTTATCAGGTGGTGGTATTGCTAACGCATCATACGGTTTACCAGATTTAGGTATGACTATGATTGAAGATGTTTGTATTGATATTAGAAGAGTTACATCAATTTGTGATACACCATTAATCGTAGATGCTGATACAGGTTGGGGACATGCATTTAACGTAGCTAGAACTGTTAAAGAATTTATCAGATCTGGAGCTGCTGGATTACATATTGAAGATCAAGTTGCTGCAAAAAGATGTGGACATAGACCAAATAAAGAGTTAGTTACTACTGAAGAAATGTGTGACAGAATCAGAGCTGCTGTTGATGCTAAAATGCAATTAGACCCTGATTTCTATATCATTGCTAGAACTGATGCTCA
>CBFIGT010000133.1:0-5688 GCA_965662175.1 Arcobacter sp.
TCATGAGGGTAGTTATCTACTGTAAATAAAACTTTATTTACTCTATTGTATACTCTATAAGTATCTAAAATAGCTTGTAAATCATCTATGCTTACTTTTAATTGGTATTCACTATTTAGTTGACTTTGTAGATAAAATACATTAAAAACAGCTATCTTATTTTTTTTAAGTATAATTCTAGCTCCTTTTAGTACAGAGTCTACTAGCTCAGAAGTTAAATTTTTCAAAGTTTTTATAATATTTTCAATTCCCAAAAACATATAAAAATCATTTTTGTTATAAATTTCTTTTTCTTGTAGTTTATCTTCATATCCAATTTTTAAATTGTTATAAACCTTATCCACATTGGTTTCACAACTAACTATCATATATTTAAAGAAAATAGTTCTGAAACAGTTTTTTAAACCAACATAGTCCTCAAAGACGCAAAAATAGTTATTTAAAGGCTCTTTTAATAACTGCTCAACTCTATCTCTATTGCATCCAAGCTCTTTTGAAATAATACCCAATGGTACTAGCCCTAGTCTTTTCTCATGTTTTTTGATGATTGAAGATATTTTACTTAGCTTGTGATTCTTGTGATAAAGTTCTTTTTCTATAATGTAATCACAATTTTTATAAGAATAAACAGCACCTGATATTTTTTTATTTGTATACACTAAACATTTTTTTATTGTTTTTACCCAAAAATTCTCAATGTTTTTATTTAAATTTATAAAAAGTTCGAAGTTATTGCTTAATTCTTCAATTTTAGGTTCTAGCCTCAACAAATCTTCAAATAACTTGGATTGATAATTTGTAAATGTCTCTCTACTAATTTTCATAATGGATTGAATATCTTGATTTAATTCAAATTTATTAAAATAAAGTATCAGATGATGATGTTTGTCTATAAAATGGTTAAATTCCTCTTGTGTAGCAAATATATTGTTTGTGTTCTTGAAGATATTTAACTTTATTTCCATTTTGTAGCCTATTTGTAATCATATATTTATCTTTTTTTTGATTATAACAATAGTTTTAAATTTAGTCAAAAAAACATATTAAAAACAAAACTTACATAATATTTTTAATATGTTTTATTTTGTCAACTAACAAGCGATAAAAGCCCATATTATAATAAAAAGAGTTGCTTTTGTGGGGGTTACAAAGACTAAAGAATCAGTTTAAACAGTAATAATGTAAAACATATAAAGATATTTTTTACATTATAAAACACAAAAAATATTAAATAAAAAGTAAATATAAAACACAAAACTTGACAAAAAGTAAACAGTATTTAAATTTTATTTAATAAATCTTCTAATATAATTAAAACAATTATCGAAATAGCCACAAATTCGATTTATGGGGAGTTATAAAAAATGGAAAATCAAAAAATCATAGTTCCAAGTATGCTTAACAACATATTTGATAAAAAAATAGTTCAAAGCTTATTTTCTTCTTTGCATAAAAGTTACAAAGTAAAAACCAAAATAAGAACCATAAGCTTAGTTAAATCTGACAAAAGAAATTTTGTTTATACAAATAGCAATCATAAGTGTATCCATGCAAATTTAGATGAAGCTCTTTTAGAAATGACTATTCTATCAAAAGTAAAAGATAGGTTTCAACAAAGTAGGTTGAATTGGCTTTATATTTTAGAATTTACTTCTAAAAATTTTACTAAAATAGTTGAAACTCAAAAGCTTATTCATCTTGACCCTAGTTCAGAAAGAGGAATGGAATTACTATCTTCTTTGAGAGAACTATCTTTAAACCAAAAAATAGAAATTGCTTCTTAATTTTTATTTATAAAACAAATTACCCTACAGCTTGACTATTTAATAAAAAATTAAATAGTCAAGCTCTGAAACTCTTCTCTAAAAATATACAGAATCATACTTGACATATTATATATATTTGTTATAAAATAAAATTATAAATAAAGATTGAGGAAAAAATATGTATAATAAAGTAATTATGATTGGAAATTTAACAAGACCTATAGAACTTAGGTATCTTCCAAGTGGTAGTGCTGTTGGAAAAAGTGCAATAGCTACGTCATATAGCTATAGAAACACTAATGGAGAGAAAAAAGAAGAAGTTTGTTATCTTGATTTTAATATCTTCAATAGAAGTGCTGAGGTTGCAAATCAATATCTCAAAAAAGGCTCTAAAGTTTTACTTGAAGGTAGATTGATATTGGAACAATGGACTGCACAAGATGGAAGCTCAAGAAGCAAACACACGCTAAGGGTTGACAATTTAAAAATGCTTGATTCAAAAAGCGATAACAACCAAAACAATCATAGTGGTGAGTATGAGTAGTTTAAGTATGACTCTTGTATCCAATACTGGATAAAAAATGAGAAATATCATAATATTTCTCATCTCACCAATCAATACAAGGTAATTTAATGGAAATTAAAGAAAATGATTTAATGGCTCTTGAAATTTTTAAAGGAAAAGAGTTAAGTTTTGACAAAAAAAACCAATTGAAAAATATCTGTATAGATTATATGGATATTTTAAGTGGGATAAAGAGAAGCCTATCAAGTGAACAAATAGCTAAAGAACTAAACTGTTCAAGACAAGGTGTTCATAGTAAATTTAAATATATATGTAAACTTTTAATAACAATAGAGCCTGAATTAGAAGAGTTGTATGAGAACTTTGATACAGCTATAAATCTTAATGAGTTAATAAATGAAGATTGGGCTAATTTTATTGCAAGATTGATTTTTCTATATAATGAAAATGTACTAATATCAAGATTTTATCCTAATTATGTAGTTGACAAGAAATTGGAGCATTTTTATATTATTCAGAATGGACACAAAACCATATCAACTAAAATTTTTGATTGTATCAAGAATGAATTGCCTATAAAAATAGAAGATTTTGCTAAAAAACTAGATTTAAATAGTAGAAAGCTAAAAGACACTCTTTATGATATCTTTATAGATAGAGTTTATATAATTGATGATTACATATTATCCACTTATAAAAACAGCTTTTTTATCGCTATTTATTCTTATTGTACCAATGAAATTTTTAATTTTAAAGGTAGTATAAAAGACTTATATTTGATTTTTAAAAAAGAATATCATGAAGTTTTTATAAAGTATGACATAAATAATCAAGCTGATTTTTACGTATATATTACAACTAGAAGAAAATTTAAGCCACTATTCAAAAAAGATAAAAATGGTGTTTATCAATTTAAGTGGCAATTGGAAGATAAAAATACCCAAGAGAGCATAATTAATTAAGTATTTTAATTATGCTCTCTTGTAGCTTCTGAATTTCTGACATTTTACTATACACGTCTGCTTTTTTCATCTCATCTAATTTTTCTAATTTTTCTATTGAAAACTTTTTTTTAAAACTAAAAACACCTTTTTCTAAAGCCTCTTCATACATACTTAATTTTGGTTTCTCTTTGACTGTTCTTTCTCTATCTTGGTTTTTAATTATGTTTTCTATCTGTTCTAAAGTAATTTCTTTGCTAACATATTTATCAACAATTCTCTTTTTTTCTTCATAATTGCCTTTGAGTTCTGCCATGTTTGTATATAATCTTTGACTTGATATCTCCCCTACTTCTCTTAAGTAATCAAAAATCTCTTTATTGTCTTCAATTAAATCGTAAATTTTTAAGTATTTCGAAACATATCCTTTTGTTCTGCCAATAGTCTTTCCAATTTTATCAAGAGTTATATTTTCATCTTTATCTTTCAATAAATCAAAAGTCCTTTTAATTGAAAGAGCCAAATCCAATATAAACATATTGTTTCTAGCTGTATTTTCTGTCAAGGAATCAATTATAAAATCAACTTCACCATATTCACTACTATCAGCTTTAACAAATACATTTATCTTTAAATATTTATCACCTTTTTCCTTGTTTAGTTTTTTATAAGCTTCAAGTCTTAGTTGTCCTGCAATTAGGATATATTCACCCTCTTTATTTTTATAGACTGTTATTGGTGTAATTAGCCCTCTTTCACTAATTGAATTAGCCAAATCTGAAACTTGTTCATTAGTAAAATCATTTCTAACTTGATGTGGATTAGGTTTGATTTTAAAGATTTCTAGCTCATTCTTTAAAACATTACTTTGCTCTGTTAAGTTATCAATAAGCCCTTTAGAGTGTTTCTCACCTTGAATCTTAGAGTTAATGCTCATAAAAACATTTATTTTCCCTTTTTTCATAAAGAATTGTTGAACTTCATTTCTTTCACTTTTTGAGAGACTTGAAAGCTCTGCTAATAATTCATTCTCATTTAATTTTAATAGCTCATTTAACTTTATATTATTCATTTTACTCCCCTACTCTTTCTTTTAAATCTTCTGTATATATTCTTGACAATATGGATATAGACAAATCAAAATAGTACCTATTGATTCTATCCATAGGCTTATACAATACTACTGCACCAAGGTTCATCATTTGCACTTCCCCAATAGAGACATTTTTAGGTATCATCGGAGACATGATTCCATACTCCTCTCCTAGGATATTTTCCAAGGATATCTGAGAATTCTCAATCGCCACTTTTTGAAAATTAATATTGTTCTCTACCCTACTCATAATACCACCTAAAATTAAAAATTTTTCTCCTATTTCTCTCTCATATATTTTAGCTCTTTTAGTGATAGGATTAATAATAGATGGTATTCCTCTATCTGAAAAAGATTCAGGAGCTAAAGCAAATATAAAATATTTTGAAGCCATAACAGACATAGATAAAAATAAATCAAGTCTAGGTGGTAAGTCAATAAAAACATAATCATAATCATCTTTTATAAAAGAAATCAATCTTCTTAATGTATTTTCTATTGTTCCTAATTTATTTGCTAAATAAAACAACTCTTGTGCCTCTTCTTCATCTACTGCATTGTTTCCAATAATATCAATAGAACCATTTACTCCATTTTCAAAATTGCTATTTAAATCTACATTTATAATAGACTCTTTTAAAGCTATTTCTATATCATCATCGTTTATTTTTTTTATCAATTGAGGTAAAGAGTATTTAAACTCTTCTCTTGTAAAGTTATAAGCAAGAGTAGAGTTCCCTTGACTATCTGCGTCAACTATTAAAACTTTTTTTCCCATAAGAGCAAATATTGCACTTAAATTTGTCACGGCTGTTGTTTTTCCACTTCCCCCTCTGTGGTTTGCAATTGAAATAACTTTAGTTTTTTTCTTTTCATCTTGTTCTAAAATTAGTTTTTCCATATCTTTAAAATATGGTGTAACACTTGGTATATATAAAGTTTGTTTATTGTTTCCATCTGTATAATAAAACCCTGCTATCTCATTATGGTCTACTGCATTTTTGATTTCGTTGCATTTGCTTTCAAAATCGTCATCAGGATAATGAAAATTTACATAATCTTCTAAACTTAAAAAAGGGTTTTTTTCACCTTTAAAATCTAGGTTTATTTGTTCTGCCTTTTGTGGCTCATCTTTTTCTATTCTTCTAAATCCACCCTCTGTGGTTAAACCAATAAACTCTGCTAGTATTTTTTTTGTTGGTTTTATATTTTCAAACTTCAAATATTTACCAAAATTTTCATTTTTCTCTATCATTGAAATTCCTTATTTTTTGTATCTTGTTTCTCAGGGAAACAAGTTTTATGATTTAATACGAATTGTATCCGTATTTTTTTTAATAGTCAATAGTACGATACTAAATC
>CBFIGT010000133.1:5698-6002 GCA_965662175.1 Arcobacter sp.
TTCTTTTGTTTCCCTGAGAAACAAGCTATATACAAAAAATAAAAAATCCTTACATAATTTAAATGAAAATTAAACTATTTGTTATTAATATTAGGGAAATCAACATAAGGAACTAGCATGAATAAAGCCGAATTTATTGAGGAAATATCAAATAAATCAGGATTAAGTAAAAAAGATAGTGCAAAAGCATTAGAGTCTTTTATAGACATAATAACAGATACATTGGCAAAAAAAGAGAATATTGCTTTTATTGGCTTTGGTACTTTTAGTGCAAAAGAAAGGGCTGAAAAAATTGCTAGAGTAC
>CBFIGT010000134.1:0-5954 GCA_965662175.1 Arcobacter sp.
GTAAAAGGTGGAGTTTGGGATATGGAAGAGATTCAAATCGTTCCTGTTAAATTACTACCAAAAGATTAATTATTGAATCAAATAAGCCCTTTTTATAGGGCTTTTGGAACTATGTAGCTCTCATAGTTTATCATATTAAATCAAACTAAATTAGATAAAATCAAGTTTTTTTCAGGTAATATTCCAGGTATAAATATAATCTATTAAAAGTGAGTACCTGAAAAATGCCAAAAATATCAAAACCACTTACAACAACAGAAATAAAAAAATTTAAACCAAAAGATAAACAATACAAAAAACCAGATGGTAGAGGTTTATGGTTAGTTGTTAGACCAACAGGTGGTAAATATTGGAGATATGATTTTAAATATGGTGGTAAAAACTTAAGTATGTCTTTTGGAGTTTATCCTGGAGTAGGTTTAAAAGAAGCTAGGGAAAAAAGAGAAGCTGCTAGAGAACTATTATCAAAAAATATAAATCCTATTTCTGAAAAAAGAATTAAAAAAGCTTCAGAATCACTAACTTTACAAAATGTAATTGATGAATGGATTGATCTTAGAAAAAAAAGTTCAAGTACTGCAACTATTACACAAAACAAAAGAATATTAAAAAATATAACTGATTGGTTAGGTAATATTGCAATTAAAGATATAAACAGAGCTGATATAATTAGTGCTTTAGAAAAACTACAAAGTAGAGGGGTTATAGAAACTGCTCATAGATTATTATCCTTAATTAATAAAATATATATGTTCGCTGTTACAAAAGAATATATAGAGCATAATATAATTGCTGATATTGATAAAAAGTCAGTTTTAATTCCTAATCAAAAAGATACACATTTAGCAGCAATTACAGAACCTAAAGATATAAAACAACTTTTACTAGATATTAATTCTATAGGAGAGAAGTTAAAAAGTGATATAAGTACTATATTTATATTCAAACTTATACCTTATGTATTTGTAAGAAGTGAAAATATAAGGCTTATGTGTTGGGATGATATTAATCTTGAAAAAGGTGTTTGGGAAATACCAAAAGAGAAAATGAAAATGAAAGTAGATTTTGTTTGTCCTCTACCAAAACAGGCAATTGATATTTTAAAACAAATTGAGCCTTTCTCAAGACATAGAAGTAGATTTGTATTTCCTTCTCCATATAAGAACGATAGAGGAGTTTCAGGTGCTACCCTGTCTGATACATTAAATAAGTTAGGTTATCAAAATAAACACACTTTCCATGGCTTTAGAAGTATGTTTTCTACTATTGCTCATGAACTATATAAAGAACATGGCTTTCATTCAGATATTATTGAATCTTGTTTAGCTCATAAAGAGAAAAACAAAGTAAAAGCAGCATATAACAGAGAATCAAAGTATAAATATTTTGATGAGAAAAAAGAATTAATTCAGTGGTATGCTGATTGGTTGGATAGATTAATTGAAGATAAAAGTTAAAATATAATATTGTATAATATATATTTCAAGGAGTATAATGACAGTAACAAATAAGTTAGTGGATGATATTTTTAATAAAAAAAGACATAAATCGTTTAGAAAATTAAAACACATTATAGTAAATTTTGAGGATTCTTCAATTAATAGAATAGATGTAAATAAACATTTCTGGGATCATATTATTTATCATAGGAATAAAAGACGAAGAACAAATAAGGAAATTCTTGAAAGGTTAAGGCATCTAAATAATACGATAAAAATTTTACAAAATACTGTATATTATCAGGATAAATATACTGTTATTGATGGTTCTAGAAAAATATATTTTATTTTTGTACGTGGAATTTTGAATAATAAAGGAATTGGTATAGTATTAAGAAGAATTCACAATAATAATAAGTATCATTTATATTCAATTATTCCAGATTGGAATGGATACATACCTAGAGTCGAACAAATAAATGGTAGGGTAACTATAAATAAAACTTAATAAAACTTTAAAGTTAAGTATTGTATACTTTTTCTAGTCGAGTATAGAGATTGACCTCATTTTTAATGACGAAAGGTTTTCTACACAATAGACGCTCTGCAGCTTCACGAGAAGATGCTCGACACATTCTTAATCTTTAAATAATTATCAACTATTTCATTACTTTAAAATAAACAAAAATTATATGATATTAAAATAGAGAAGTATATCCCTATTTTAAATCTTTTGCTAATATTTTATTAATTTTTGTATTAAAATATAATTCCCAATCTAGGCCATATTCTTGAACTAATTCTTCAACTTGTTGAGTATTTCTAATTGATGGGCTAAAAACTCTTTCAATTAAAGAAATTAATGATTCGGCATATGTTTTAAATTCATCTAATGTAATTATATATAAATCATCAGAGGGATTCGCATCATGATTTATTTTATTGTGAGGACCAATAATAATTGAATAAATATTTTTATTGTTAGTTAAACTTTCTCTATTTTTTATCCATGCTTGATGATCTAAAGATTGGCTTGTTTCTTTTTTTAAATAGTTTCCATCCTCTTTATTTGTCTTTAATTCTAGTAAAACAAATTTATTATTAGGGAGTTTCCATAAAACATCTGGTCCTGTCTTGTATGTATTATCTGGTCTCTCTGTTTCATATCCTAAATATTTTCCTAAAGCCTCAATCCCTAACTCATGTTTTTTATCTTTTAATTTATACTTATCACCATCTAAATAGTCAAATTTTTCTATAAGTTTAGCTTTTAGATTTTCTTTATTATACATTTGGAGTAAATCTATAATATTATTGGTAAATTTATTTTCACTCTCTTCAAAATGTATTTTCTTGTAATCTAAAGGTCTTGGAGTACTTTTTGATATGGTTTGAGCTATATAAAAGTGTTCTTTACTTTTTTCATCTTCTTCTATTACCTGATATATTAATGCAACTAAAAAATTATGCCATGAATTTATAGTACTATCAAAGGCTTCAGATTCTTTTAATAATTCAGAAATATATTGTTCAATTAAAGAATAATCTCTTTCCCATAATGCACAATATATTCTAGACTCTAATAAAGAAATTCTTTCCATATTTTCTTGAGATTCTTCAAATTCAGAAGTTCTATCAACAAATTTTTTATTTTCTTCCTCTATAAATTTATCATAAGCATCAACTAATGATTTTTTATTTGTTAAAACTTGATTAATTAGATGACTAAAATTTTCATCTTGAATCATTTTATTTAATTGATCTCCAACTTTTAGTTGAATCTGCAATGTATTTGGTAAAGAATACATATTTCTTGGTGTATAAACCCAATTTATTTCATTCTTATCAACAAATATTATAATCCCATAATCATCAATACCTCTAAAAATTCTTCCTATTCCTTGGATGATTTTTGCACTAATTTCATTTCTTGTGTAATTAATAGCTTTATGCTGATTCGTTAAATATGTATCTAATAAACAACCTTCTAGAGGCAATCCATCAAAAATTAATACTCGGCATGAATCTCCTGGAAAATCAATTCCATCATATCTATTTGAAAGTATCAATTTCTTTTTTTGTGAAATTTTGAATTCTGCTATTTTTTCAACAATATTCTCACTATTAGCTTGCAGTATATTTTCACTATCAATTTCTAGCCAAGCCGTATTTTTATAAAAAGAGGGAGTAATGATTAAAGCCTTTTCTTCAGACAATACCTTTAAAAGTTTCTCTCTCACGTTTTTTGTTGTCTTAAAACACATATTTGTTTTAAATGGTGAAATAATAAACTTTTTTGTTTTACTTTTACCAGAAGGAAAAGAGATTATACTTTTAATTTTATTGCCATAATATCTTGCAAAATAATCTTTATTAATATGAGTTGCAGATAAATAAACTCTTTTTACATCATCTTTAAAATAAGATAGTGTTTTTGAAGGTATTAGAGGAGGCATAATTTCTAGTCGATTTTGATTTAATAAAAATAGACATAAATCTAATTTATCTTTAAGATATTCCCACGCAAATAATAGATTTCTATCAGTTTCAACATTATTTTCAATTAATACTTTTCTTATTTCATTGTAATAAGATTTTAATTCAAAAGGAGGAAGAATTAAAATTTCATCACTATTTCCATTTATAATTTGATTAAATCTGACTTCTTGATTTGATGATTCAAAATAAGGCTTTGCTAATAATGAAATCTTCTCATATAATTCTTTATAGTCTTTCTTAGGTATGTTTAATGTAAAACTATTTTTCAAAATATTGTCTGCAACATGTGAATCATCAAACACAATGCCACCAATATCTTCTCTCTGAAATCTAGATTTTCCGTTAAATAGGGCTTGGTAAGTAGTTACAAGAGGCACTTTACATTGATTAAATTCAAATTCATTTGTAAATTCACCATTACTATATGAAGCAACTTCTATACCTAGATCATTTGCTTCAGATAATGTTTGTTCTACCAATTGCTTAGAAGCACAAATATATAATGACTTCATTTTTTTTTCATTCATTATTGAATAACTAATTAAGAGCCCAACAATGGTTTTTCCCATTCCTGTATCCATAGATAAAAGAATATCATTTTTATCTCTTTCTTGAAACCATTTACGTAAGACATCTCCTTGTCCTAACCATAACTGTTTTCCTGAAGTCATCTTTGAAAATATATCTTCTGGGTCAATTAATTCTTCTTCTGTAGAGCTTACTAAACCTGATGCAAAATCAAAATCCATTTTAAAACCTTTGTGTTAAGTATTGTTATTAATTATACTTTTAAAGAGCCTACTTTGTAATTAAATCAATGAAATTTTTTTCTCTAATTTCATATATTTGCATTAGTTCTTTAAGAGAAATATCTTCTATCAAATTCGTATTCTCTACAGATTCTGTTTCAAAAAATTTTAAATGTTTCTTTTGCATATCTTTATTTATTCTAGTATGTATTGGTATCTCAAGTTTTCCATACTTAAAAATAAAATCAGGTTTAGTTTCTTTTAATATTTGAACTAAACCATTATCTTCAGAAGCAATAAATGGAAAGATATCAAGATGTGAATAGATATATCTATCTAAAAAACATAAAGCAATGTCTCTTGCAGTGTTATCTACTTTTTTTTCCATAAAGTAATCTATATTACTTATGTCTTCAAGATTTCTTACTTTATTAAAAAAAGAATGTCCTATATTTTCTGAAAAAAGATAAAGTATTACTTTAAATCTATTTTCAATAGGCAGTTTTAATTCTCTCATTTCCTTATAGACATAGTCTTTAATTTTATTAGAAGAGTTTTTAAATTTAATTCTTGCTTCTAACATAAGTATTAAAAAAATCTTTGCAGTATATCCTACTATACCGTAATATTTAACAAGTGGATTTGTACTTTTTATTATATTATTTATGAATTTTTTGCATTGTTTTTCTTTAAATAATCCTTCTTTATGTAATACAGTAAGGTTCTGAAAAAATCCTGCTTGTGTCTCATCTTTATTTTTTTTATTTAGTTTATAACTAGGTCCAAATTTTCTAAGTCCATGCATTGTTATTTCAAATATGTAGGGTGCGATATCAATATTATTTTCATAGGCAACAACTTCACTATAAAGGTCCTTATATTTATTATCTTTATTTTTACAAAATTGTTCAAAGTAGGAAACTGCATTACTATCTAATGCATAGGTATAATCCAATGCTGTTAATCCAATCTCATCTTTTTCAAGTTTTCGAACAAGAGTATCTGCATTTATAATTTGAAACTTATTAAAACCATAAAAAGATTGTGTTTTAAAGTTTTTAACATTAATATTTGGGATTTCACCATTATAAGATAATTGACAATATTCATCAAACTCTTTTATAATTTGAATTTTATGTTTCTTCATAAAAGAAGTATATGTTATTAATGTATTAGCAATATTTTTTGTTGTTAATTGTTCTAACTCTAATATTTTATTTAATATAAAAAATATTCCTTATTCTTTTGGATAATCTTGATGAAGTGG
>CBFIGT010000135.1:0-5942 GCA_965662175.1 Arcobacter sp.
TTTACTTCTTCTAAAGTCTTAATAGAATCACATGATGTTCCAAAGATTTCATCTTCTAATTCTAAAAAATTGCTTTTATTTTTATCCATATATATTTCCTTCTTTATGTTATTAGTTTTCCATAATGGGTGTTGAAATTATAAAAAAGATTGGAATATAGGGATTGAAGAAAATATTTCAGAAATTTAAGATTAGATAATATATTATGGCAGTTAATATATACTATTAAATAACAAAACTTAATAAATACTACCTCTAAACTACCATCATCCTGGGAAGTTTTTATATTTATCCCATCCTAATCATATATGAATCTTCTTAGTATTTTGTAAAGATTCTTTTTTATATTTATTATTATTTAAACATTTTTAAATAAATATATTCTTGGGTAAAAAACTGGGTAATGTGAAAAAAAACTAATTGTTATTGATATCAAGTTTTATTGTTTTTTTGCTGTCAAGCAGCAAAAGTTATTCATACTTATATTAGTAATTTTAGTTATATATTTTAAACTAATACTATAGTCTTTTATTTTTTATACTATTCACCCAAGAAAAGATTCCTGCAAAGGAATCTTCCATGGTGAAATAGTATAAAAGTAATTAGATTTGATTAAAGGGTAAAACGCTTATTGTGTAAAAAGAAAATAATAAAGATATGTTTTAAAGGGAAAAATAGAAGTTGAAAGAATTAAAAAAAATTTTTTAAATTTACCCTAAATTTTGCCCAAATACACAAATACCAAAACTTATGAATGATTTATTCTCTTGGTTAAATGAAACTGATGTTCATCCTTTAATAGCTAGTAGTGTTTTTCACTATGAATTCGAGTTTATTCATCCATTTATAGATTGTAATGGATGAATGGGGAGATTCTGGCAAAATTTGATTTTATACAACTGGAACAACTATTTTAGTGTAATTCCTATTGAAAGTATTATTAGTCTGTTCAATTTATAGACGAATCAATTTAAGAAAAAAATCATATTGGTTGGATTAAAAAAAAATGAATACCTAAGACTAAGTAGTCCTAGGTAATTAACATTTACATCATAAATTCGATTGCATTACAAGAACTTCCAGTACAAAGTCCGCCATCAACCATATTTTCATCAAGGTAGTAACCATCTTCATCTTTTTCTAAATTACTATAAATATTTATCATATAGCCAATGGAATCACTACTCGTAAAAATTTCATAGTAGAGATTGTTATATTTAAATTCAACTCTTTGGTATAAATCTAGTATTTTAGCAAGTGTACTAATAGCAAGTTGTTTATACTCTTCATTTTGAAGTAAGAAATCCCATCCTTCTTTAGTCCAGTTTTCAAAGCCTTTTAAAGCTTCTTCTTCAATGTATATATTGTTTAGCATTAAGAAGCCTTTTTAATTTGTGATAGTTTAGTTGGTTTAAAAGATAAATCCATTTCAACACCAATTCCAAGACTTCCTTTTATACTTTGAATTTCATCAATACTGAAATAACCAAGCTCACTTTCAAATAAAGATATAACATACCCAAATGCTAAATCCCCATCAATAGATAATTCAGTAATATACCAGCTCCAACCATCTAAAAATAGTTTTACATATGCAACTGGATCAGATATATTTTCTGTTGCATAAAGTGGAGGAATTTTATTTCTTATTTCTTTTGGTATTAGTTCACTCATTAAGCTGCTCCTTGTTCCAAACTTTTCCACCAAGTTTTAGATTTTGGGTCGAATTTGAAGCCACTAGCTTTTATAGAATCTCTGTAAGCATATTGGTTATTCCCTAAAATAATTAGGTATCCATTCTGCTCTTGAACGTCTAAACCTAAGTTATATAAAGATTGGAATTCATATCTGTCAAAGGCTTGATTAGTAGCTCTTTGAGTTGGTTGATTGTTTGCATTATGATAGTGTTGTTGGTTCTGTGGATTAGTATAGTTTTGATTTTGATGTGATGTATGCGTATGCGTTGGTGTATTTTGATTTCTACTTTTATCATAAAGGGAGTTACCAAATTGATTTCCAAAGCTTCTAAAACACCTTTTAAGGGCATCTGTTACAGCTTCTTTAGCTGCTCCCTCATGTGCATCGGCTAATGATTTAGATACACCACTTCCAAACCCTACATCTTCTCTACTTACATCTTGTGAATGATCAACACTATGAACTAAAACTTGAACAACTGCTTTATAACAAATAACATTGTTTTGATTTTGGTTAACTTCTTGGCTTACTTGCTCTAATTTGGAAATTGCATAATCCCAATTTCCAAAGCCAAATACATTATTGGCTGTTTCAATAATATCAAACCCCTCTAAGTATGAGAGGTTGATATTGCCTTTTTCTCTTGTTTTTACTCTTGAACTATCAAGTTCAGAATTTAATATTTGTAATTGCTTTTCATTAAACATCTTTTCCTCCTATGCTACATTTTCTTCAATAATTAAAATTTCATCTGTTTCAATGGTATTATTAGATGGATTTCTTTTTGTATTTACTTTAACTTTTGCAGGTGTTGTAACTGTAATTGGAATAACATCTACATATTTCTTTAACTCTTTTTTACCCTCTTTAGTTTGTAAAGCTTTTTCAACTGCTTCAACATCAACTGAAAATTTCACATAGCCTAAACCTAAAACAGCATTCTCATCTTTGATAAAAATTTCATCTTTTGTCTTTGATATGGCATTTGTTAAAGTAAGGGAACTAATGATATTCCCATCCATGCGGTCAATTCCATTAGAATTAAATATTTCTGCAACTTGAGTCTTAGCAATATCTAATGCAGTTGTTAGTTTCTTTTTATAGGATTGAAGTTCAGCAATATCCTTTGATAAACAGTCAATTTTTGATTTAATCTCATTTAGAGATAAACCTATATAGTCAGCTCTTTGGTAATAAGGTTTAGAAGTATCTTCCAATATAGATTGGAGATACTCTTTAAAGTGGGTGTTTGTTTTATTTTCATCAATATATTCAATTTGATTTTGAAGTGCATAATTAACTAATTTCATATCACACCTCATGCTGCTATTGATTCATAAGATGAATCTTTGATAGATGCAATTCTTTCAGCAATATCCCAAAGACCTTTATTTATTTCAACATCTTTAGAAATTGAAGTGATTTCTTTACTTGTAAATTTTCTTCCTGTTTCTTTGTTATAACCAGAGATTTTAGAAGATAATAGATTTTCTTGAAGAACATTTAATGTTGTATATAAATCATCTTTAGTATCTTCAACTCTCAAAGGAGCTAATAATTCATTTGGATTATCTAAAGTTAGATTTTCAGAATATCTAAGTGGCAATGCACTTTGTAAGAAAGCTTGTTTTTCATCATCTGTTAAAATTATGCTCTCAAATTTAGATACTTTAGAAAGTAGTTTAGATTTTACTTCTGTAATTTTATTTACAGCATTTGAAACATCATTATCTCTATCTCCTAAATGTTTGATTTTATAGCTATCAAATACACTATCAGCAATTACAAGCCCGTTGCTACAAACATATCTATAAATTCCCGCACTAATAGTAAAAGATTTACTTCTATCGTGGCTATTGAATAATAATAGCTCTACTACATTTCCAGATGGATTTAAAAGGTCTGTAAAATTTTGAAATCTTACATAATGTTGTTGGAATCCATCTTTATCTAAGTTTTTAACTCCAGCTTCACTTACACTTACTGGATACCAGTTTAAAGAACGAAGATTTTCTACAATCTCAATTGTAGGTATAAAGTGATATTTATTACTTACTTCATGGTATGGTTGTTCTTGGAACAGACTTGGAGCTATATTTCTTAGTTCAACATTATTTAATGGTTTAATTGGTTTTGACATTTGTTATCCTTTGATTTTATATTGTTTTTTGAAATTAAGAGTTTGGTAGTTTTCTAAAAAGCTATTCTTCTGAATCAACAGATTCTTTTATTATGGTAGCTGTTGCAATTATTACAGCTAGAACAATGCTAGGTTTAAATTCCATCTTAAGCTCCTATTATTGGATTATAAGAGCTATTATTTATGGACTCTTTTTCCATTTGATTTAAATCATGTTCACTTGGTGGCAAAATGAATTTTAGTAACCACTCTTCATAATCTAAATCTCTTTTAAATTTTTGCTCTTTTTGTTTAGAAATAAAATCTTTATATTTCATGACTTTATTCCTAATCTTTTAAACAATCTTTTGTTTTTATGGTTTTGTAAAAGATTACAATCTCCATTTAGTAATTGTTTAAAAATGATTTGGGGTTTACTATGTATTTCTAAATCTACAATCATTTTTTGTTTTCTCCTTTTTTTGTGTAAATTAATTTTTAGAAACAATTCCTATCTTAAAATCTATAGTTATAATATATGATTTAAAAAAAATGGAGACTTCGATTTATTAGTATTTATAAAAAATCTTTTGAAAAAAAGTAATAAATTCATGAGATTGAGTTATTTGTGAGTCATTCTTACTGTATAATAAGAGAAATTATAATATTAATTACGATTTAGACCTATTTAGACCGAAGTAAATATTATTTTTAGCCAAACTAGTATAGAATAACTAACTATTATTTTAAGGAAGTTTATGGAAGATAGATGGCTTACAGTTGATGATATTTCAAAATACCTTTCCGTAACAAAAGACACCATTTATAAATGGATAGAAAACCGTAATATGCCTGCTCATAAAGTTGGAAGAAAATGGATGTTCCAAAAAACTGAAGTTGATAAATGGGTAAAAAGTGGAAAAGCAGCAGATTAAAAATGTATACTAAATATCACTCTAAATATTATTCTCATCTTTTAACATTACAAAATAGTTCAAACAGTATAGATAGACTTTCTCAATCTATCTTTGATGCTAAAATTGATCTAAATCCACATCAGGTAGAAGCATCACTATTTGCATTTCAATCGCCACTACAAAATGGAGTAATATTAGCAGACGAGGTAGGTTTGGGTAAAACCATAGAAGCTGGACTAGTATTATGCCAGTACTGGAGTGAGAGAAAAAGAAAAATCATAATCATTGCACCTGCAAGCCTTAGAAAACAATGGAGTATGGAATTAAAAGAGAAGTTCTTTATAGACTCAATCATCATTGATGGTTCTACATTCAAAGATGAAGTAAATGCAGGTAATAAAAATCCATTTATTCAGGATAACAAAGTTGTAATTACTTCTTACCCATTTGCTTCGAAAAAAGAAGAATTTATATTTTTAGCAGATTTTCAATTATCAATTTTGGATGAAGCTCATAAGTTAAGAAATTTTCACAGAGGTGATAAAGCGAAACAAGCTTACAGTATAAACAAAGCATTGAGAGATACAAAAAAGCTTTTATTGACGGCTACACCATTGCAAAACTCATTATTAGAAATTTATGGACTTGTGAGTCTAATAGATCCATTTGTTTTTGGCGATAAAAAAGCATTCCAAAAACAATTTAACACTGGAAGTTTAACAGTAAGTGACATAAACGATTTAAAAGACAGACTAAAACCAATTGTACATAGAACACTAAGACGAGATGTTCTTGAATATATTAAGTATACAAAAAGGATACCTTTAATTCAAGAGTTTACACCAACAGACGATGAGATTACTCTGTACAATCTTATTTCAGACTTTTTACTAAATGAAGAGTTATACTCAATACCAACTGCACAAAGAAATCTTATAACACTTGTTGCAAGAAAGCTTTTAGCATCATCTACTAAAGCTATCACTGGTACATTAGAAACCATGATAAAAAGGCTTGAAAACATTGCCAAAGATGAAAAAATAAAACTTGATCAATTTATCAAATTTGAAGATGATGAAGAGCTAGTTGATGATTATCTTGATGAAGAAGAACTAGATGATGAACAAGAAGAAATAAGGTTAAAAAAAGAAGATATTTTAGCTATCCAATCAGAGATTGAACAACTTAAATCATTTGTAACAATTGCC
>CBFIGT010000136.1:0-5888 GCA_965662175.1 Arcobacter sp.
ATATAACCTTGATATCTTGAAGCTCTTTTCTTTTTTCCCAAGATAGAGTTAAAAGTTCTGGTTCATCCAAAAATTTATCCACATAACCAACTGTTAAAAAAGCTACTAATTTATGATTTTTTTCTATATTTAAAATCTTTTTAACTCTTTTAGGTTTTAAAATACTAACCCAACCAACACCTATGTTATAAGCTCTTGCCATTAACCAAAAGTTTTGAACTGCACAAACGACACTATATTCACCCATCTTTTTTTGGCTTGTTTGTCCTAAAATATCTTTTTTAGGTTTTTCATATAAAACAGCAATATTTAAACTAGATTCTTTTATCCCCTCAAGTTTTAACTTACTGTATAGTTCTTTATCTTTAAATATTTTTTTCGCTTTTTTATTCTCTTTTACAAAATCTTGATAAATCTCTTCTCTTTTGTTTTTATCTTTTACAATAACAAACTTCCAAGGCTGAGAAAAACCAACAGAGGGAGCATTTGAGGCAGCCTTTAAAAGCTTATCTAGGATTTCATCATTTATATCTTTATTTATAAATCTATTTCCTCTTACATCTCGTCTAGCTTCAATTATCTCTTCTAAACATCTTATATCAGAATCATCAAACTCTTTCATTAAAACTATTATCCTCTTATTTGTTATATATAAAATTTATAGTACTATTTCCTAAAAAAGAGAGCTTTTGAAAGCAAACAGTACCTTTAAAAATGGTGGAGATATTTTATCTTTTTCTAAGAAAATTGGCTCAAAACCAAATGAGATAATAGACCTATCATCAAACATTAATTTTATAAAACCTAAAATCAAAACAGACCTAAATAAATTAGAGATTTCAAACTATCCAACATATGAAAAATTGTATGAAACTATAGCAAAAAGATATAGTGTAAAAGCTGATGAAATAGAACTTTTCAATGGAGGTAGTTCTGCAATTTTTTCTTTCTTTAGAAATATAAATTTAAAAGATTGCCTTATATATTCTCATGCATATTTAGAGTATAAAAAAGCAGCTCAAATTTTTAACTATAAGATAAAAAAAATTAATAGATTTGAAAACATAACAAATAAAAATATCAAAAAAAACTCATTAGTTATATTTGTAAATCCCTCAACTCCTGATGGAAAATATTATGATTTAAAAAAGCTTTTAAAAATTTGGAAAAAGAGAAATTGTACTGTTTTTATTGATGAGAGTTTTTTAGATTTTACAAATAAACAATCAGCAATAAAATACCTTAAAAAATATAATAATTTGTATATCTTAAAATCCATGACAAAGATATACAGTAGTGCTAGTATTAGAGTAGGAACATTAATCTCATCAAATAAAAATATCCGAAAAATAGGGCTTAAAGAACCTCTATGGAAGCTCTCTCACTTTGATTCCATATATTTACAAAATGCCTTAAAAAATAAGAGTTTTATAAACAAAAGTGTAGCAGTAACAAAGGCTATTAAAGCATATACAAAAAAGAGTTTAAGGAAATTAGATTTTATAAAAAAAGTCTATAAAAGTGAAGCTAACTATTTATTGGTAAAACTTAAAAATATAGATGCAATTAGCTTTCAAGAGAGATTAGTTCCTTATAAAATCATGATAAGAGATTGCTCAAATTTTGATTTTTTAGATAATAGTTTTATAAGAGTTGCAATCAAAGATAAAAAGAGTATGAAATATTTCATAAATAGTTTAAAAGAGATTAACAAGGATATTAACTAATGTATTTTGAACTTCTACTTTTTTCTTATTTTATAGACTATTTTTTTGGAGAGTTTGAAAAAATAAAAGCTTTAAAGCACCCTATTATAATTATTGGAAATTATATAAAATGGTTTGAAAAAAAGTTTTATAAAGATTCAGTTTTACGAGGCTTTTTATTGGGCTCTTCTTTACTACTAATTGTGTTTTTTATCACATATATTTTAAGTTTGATTGATAGTATAATTTTTCAAGCCCTACTTTGCTCTTTTGCTATTAGCTCAAAAATGCTTTATGATAGCGTTAAAGAGATTGTAACATCACCAAAACCTAAAGATGCTATTTCTATATTAGTGAGTCGTGATACTAAAGATATGAGCGATAATGAGATAAATAAAGCAGCTATTGAAACTTATGCTGAAAATTTAAGTGATGGAGTTATTGCTCCTATGTTTTATCTTTTGTTATTTGGTTTACCTGGAGCTTTTATTTATAAAGCTATTAATACTTTGGATTCTATGGTTGGATATAGAAATGATAGATATGAAAAATTTGGTAAATTTTCAGCAAAACTTGATGATATAGCAAACTATATACCCTCAAGAGTTACAGCTGTTTTAATTGCGCTGTTTTTTGGTTCAAAAAAAGCATTTAAAAACTTTTATAAATATGGTAAAAAACACGATAGCCCAAATGCTGGACACCCTATTTCTGCTATGGCTTTGGTTTTAAATATCAAACTTGGAGGTCCAACTTCATATTTTGGTAAAATTAAAGAAAAAGCTTATTTTGGTGAGGGAAATGAAACTATTACAAAAGAGGATATTTTAAAGGCTTTGGAGTTTAAATCAAAACTTGATTTTACTATGTTAGCACTTTTAATTATTAGTTTTTTTATATATATTTAAAGGAAATAAAAAGATGAAAATAGCGATATTATCTAATATAAAATCAAATATTTATGCTTTGCAAGAGGTTTTATTGGATATTACGAAAAATAAAGTTGATGCAGTTCTAAATTTAGGTGATTCATTTTATGGTCCAATTGCACCAAAAGAAACCTATGATTTAATAAGAGAAAGTTCTTTTATAAATATTTGTGGAAATGAAGATAGAAAGATACTTGAAGCCTCTTTAGAGCAATTAGAGCAAGATAAACTCTTAAAATATATTTATAATGATTTAGGCGAAGAGGTTTTATACTGGATTCAAAATTTACCCTTTGAAAAACTAATTGGAGAAGATTTTTATATGATTCATGGAACTTATTTTGATGATTCAGATTCACTTTTAAAAGATAGTGAAAAAGTGGATGAAAATAAGATAATTGAGCTTTTGGATGATATTAAATCTAAGTTTATATTTTGTGCAAACTCAAATATTGCAAGATGTGAAACATTAAATTCAGGTCAAGTTATAATCACTCCAGGAGCAGTTGGGATGAATGAAAATGAGATTGTAAAAGAGGCTTCATATGCTATTTTAACTATCCAAGAGAGTGAGTTTAAAGTAGAACTTCTAAGGGTTTCATATGATTATGAAAAAGCTATAGATGAGGCTAAAAAAGCTTTTTAAACCTTTTTATTTTTTCTTATTAGTAAATAGACAAAAAATGGAGCACCAATAAATGCAGTTACAACTCCAATAGGTAGAGTTGAAGCTGTGTTTAAATTTCTTGAAATTAAATCAGCTAAAACCAAAAAAACACCACCAAAATAAAAAACAGGGAATATCAACTTCTCAGCACTTTGTTTATAAATAAGCTTTATCATATGAGGTACTACTAAACCTATAAAACCAATAGGTCCCACAAAACCAATAGAAACACCAACACATAGTGAAACTACGATTATAAGCAAAAGATTTAATCTATTTACATTTAGACCTTTTAAAAAGGCTGTATCATTTGAGATTAGAAGTAGTTTTATTTTTCCTTTGTTTAAATAAATTGTAAGATATAAAATAAATGAAACAATAGCTAAAATAAAAACATTTGAAAAACCAACAGTATCTAAGCTTCCTAAAGTAAACCTAACAATTGAAAAGTTTTGATGTAAATTACTCATATGAAATACAAGCATAAGAGCCGATGAATAAAAATATGACAAAGCAATACCAACAAGTAAAATAGAGTTTGTAGAGGCTATCATAGCTTTATTGTTTATTCTTTTAGAGATAAAATATAAGATTATAATAGTAAGAAGTGAACCAAAAGCTGAAGAGACTGACAACATCAATGTTGGGAAAAATACAATTCCAATGGCTGCAAAAAGTGTAGTACCACTTGCTATTCCCAAAGTATATGGAGTTATAAGTGCATTTTTAAATATAACTTGAAAAATCAAACCACCTAAAGCCAAAATTCCACCAACAAAAAAAGCCAATAAAACCCTAGAAACCCTCAAATCCCAAAACACTTTATTAGTCATAGAGTTTGTATCAAATATTTCATTTATAGTAAGTGATATCTCTCCTAAAAAAGGAGCTAAAGCTATAATAAGAAAGGAAAAAAGATATAAAGCTATTTTCATAGGTTTACCACCAAATGCTCATTTACTTTTATAATAGAGTTATTATAAAATCTCTTTAGATTTTCACTTGAAAAGAACTCTGAACTCTCATCAAAAAACTCAATTTTTCCATCTTTTATATATAATATTTTGTATTTTAAAGCATAAGCCAAATCTAAATTATGGGTTATGATAATCTTTTGTTTTAAATATTTTGAAGAGAAAATATCAAAAACCTCTTTTAATCGACTTATATCTAAATTTGCAGTTAATTCATCAAATATAGTGATTTGTGCATCATGTAAAATACTTGAAGCCAAAAGTAAAAGCTGTTTTTCACCTGAAGAAAAATCTATACAAGATCTATGTTTTAGTTTGTCAAGTTTTAATAAAGATACAACTTCATCTATTTTTTTATAATCAATCTCTTTTATAAAAGAGAGTTCTAAAAACTCACATAAAGTCAAATACTCATCAAAAATCTCAAACTTTGGAGGAATATAGTTTATAACTTGGGCTCTTTTTTTATCATCTATTTTATTTAGATTTTCATTATTTATTATTACATTACTATTTTCTATCAAATTTGACAAAACTTTAGCTAAAGTTGATTTTCCAGCACCATTTTGTCCTAAAATAATAAGATTTTCACCCTCTTTAAGATGAAAGCTTATATCTTTTAGTATGGAACTATTGTAATTCTTTATCTCTAACATTTTCTAAAATCTTTTTAAAATCTCTCATAAAATAAACAACCCTATTACTTGGAATACCTGCATACTCTTTATTTATAGCATAAATATTTTTATTTTTACTTGCATTTATAGGTAAGTTTTCCCAAGCTTTTATAACTTTTTTTAACTCTTCGTCTTTATTTACATAAAATGCACCTAGTAAGACTATTATATCAGGATTCATATTTATTACTTTTTCTACATTTACAACAGGTTGAGAATGGCTTTTTGACTGAAAAGCATTTATATTTCCGCTAGCTTTTATGATATCTTCAAAATATAAGTAGTTTCCTGATACATAAATTTGACTAGATAGAGTTTCACTTGGGCTTATTACTATTAAAACTTTCTTATCTTTTACAATATTATTTAATGTTAATAAACTAAAATCAATAGAACTATTTATATTTTTAGCTATTGGCTCTTTTTGAAAATATAGACCTAAACTCTCAATTGTGTGTTTTATATCATTTATTGTATCAGTTTTATAAACCATAGTTTTTATATTTAGGTTTTCTAGATTTCTTAAAAGCTTTTCATCATAGTTTTGAGCAATAGTAATAGTAGGATTAACAGCTAAAATCTTCTCCAGTGAAATATTTGCATAACCACCAACTTTTTTTACTTTTTGTGATTCAAGAGGAAAATCACAAAACTTAGTATTTGCAACTACACTATTTCCCATACCTAAAGCATAAACTATTTCATTTACAGAGGGAGAGAGAGTTACAACTCTCTCTTGCCCAAATAGACTTGATATAAATAAAAGTGTTAAAAATAGTTTTTTCATCTTAGAATTTATAATTTACTCCAATATATGCACTTCTTGGTGCTGTAGCATAACCATCAATTGTTTGATAATATTTATTAAGGATATTATCAAGTTTTAAATAAATATTTGTTTTTCTATTTAAATCATAATTAACTACAGAATTCCA
>CBFIGT010000137.1:0-5876 GCA_965662175.1 Arcobacter sp.
CACTAACCAGAGCTGAACATGATGTAGTCATATCAGGAACTATAAATAAGAAAAAAGATGGTGATTACTCTTTGAGTGATACTTCATATTTAGGAATGATAGCTCAAGGTTTAGATTTAGAAGTTAGTGAATTGTTTGAAAAAACATTATCAAATTCGATAGATGATTTAGAAGATATCGAGATTAAAAAAGAAGAGAAAAATATTGAAAATAAAGAAGTGGAGTTAAAACCTTTGGTTTTTAAAGAGCTTTCAAAACCAATATCAGCAACAAAAACAAATATAAATGAAGATAAAAATAATAGTCAAAATAGTGCTACAAGATTAGGAACTATTACACATAAAATATTTGAGCTTTATTGGAATAGGTTTGATGAAATAGATATGGAAAATATCTTTAGGAAGCTTGATATTGAAGATGAAGAAGAGAAAAAGAAAATCATAACTTCAATTGAAATCTTTAAAAGAAGTAGTGTTTATCAACTGCTAATAAATGGAGTTTCCCATAGATTTGAGCTGGAATTTAATTATGAAGACAAAACTGGATTTATTGATTTGATTTATTATGATGAAAATAAAAATGGTTGGATAATAGTTGATTTTAAAACAGGGGGAGAGAGTGTTGAGAAAGAAGAGAAATACCAAAAACAGCTAGAGTTTTATGAGAATGTTTTAAGTGATATTGGTATGAGTGTTGTTGGGAAAGAGATTTTGTGGGTGTAGATAAAATTAAGAGAAAATATAATCAGAAATATAAAATGTTTCAGTTAATACCTAAATAATACGAAGTATAATTCATATTTAATTAATAATATCCTAAAATAAGAAATATAATTCATATTTTAGGATAAAAATGACACTTCAAGAATTAGGAAAAGAGATAAAACTTTTACGAAAAGAGAAAAAATGGTCTCAAGATGAAATGGAAAAATTTTCTGGTATCACAAAACGAACAATAAGTAAAATTGAAAATGGCTTTATAGATGAAGTTGGAATAAAAAAAGTTGAAATAGTACTTGATCTTTTAGGAGTAGAGTTTGCATTTAGACCTAAGGGTCGACCAAAGACATTAGAAGAGTTACAAAATGAACGATAAACTAAAGTATGAAATCATTTTAGATGAATGTAAAAGTGCTATTTGTGAAACAAAAAAAGAGATGGATAAATATAAGTGTGAAAAGGAAGAAGTTAGAGAGTTTTTAAATGAGTTAAAAATGTGCTGGGTTGAAGAAATTTAATACAAGGAGATGAATGCACTATCAAATTGAAGTATCGGAAAATGTAGAAAATAAAAAGTTTAACATCATTAACTCCTGGTGATTTTACAGTGCTTACTAGACAAAATAGATTTATACCTATAAAAAGTTAAGTTGATTTTTATGAAAGATTAAAAGAGGAAGTGGAAGTAAAAAATATAAGCAATAGTTCTATAGTAGGGTTTATGTAAAATATTAGAATTAAGGTAAAATATGAGGTAAAATATTGTTTTAAATTTTATATATTGCTTTTATTATAAATTTATTATAAAATACTATTTTACAGTAGTTTTAGTTTATATTATAGAGTAAAATTATATGTAAAAAACAAGGTAAAATTTTTAAAGGAATTTTTATGTATATCACTCCTATAATACCTTCAACAAATGAAATCAAATTAGATAATGAATTATTTAAAAAAGCTGAAATGGTCATAATTGAAAGTGCCAAATTAACTGGTGGATATAATAAACATTTTATTAATGCAATTAAAGATTTATTAAAAATCACAAATAGTTACTACTCAAATAGAATTGAATCTGAAGGAACTCATCCAGTAGATATTGAAAAAGCTATGAAAAAAGAGTTTTCAAAAGATGAAAAGAAAAAAAATTTACAACAATTATCATTAATTCATATAGAAATACAAGAGTATTTGGAAAATAAAGTACATAATGAGAAAGATAAGCTATATTCAATGGAGTCAATATTTGATATACATAAAAGATTTTATTCAAAAGTTGAAATGGCTTATGCTTTAAAAATAAAACATGATGATTTAGAAGTTGATATGATTCCTGGAGAGTTGAGAAAAAATTATGTAAAAATAGGCTCTCATGTTGCCCCAAATCCCGATGAGTTGATTGCAATTTTTAACGAGTTTGAAACCTTATATAATCAATGCAAATTTGAAAGTCAAACTATGAAATTGATTTATGCTCTTTGTTCTCATCATAGATTGGTATATATACATCCTTTTTATGATGGAAATGGACGTATTTCAAGATTATATTTAGATTACTTATTTCAAAAGATTGGTTTAGAAGGTTATGGATTATGGAATTTATCACGTGGATTAGCCAGAAATGTTGATGAATATAAAAAAGCTTTATCAATTGCAGATGAGCCATATAAAGGTGCATACGATGATGGAAGAGGAAATTTATCACTAAAAGCATTAAAACAGTTTTTAGATTTTATGCTTGATACTGCATTAGATCAAATTAAATATATGTCAAGTGTAATAAAAATAGATTTAATTGCAAATAGAATGTCAAATTATGTTGAGTTCTCTCGAAAAAATATGTATGAAAATATTAAACCTTTACCAAAACATTCTCAAAAAATATTTGAAGCATTGTTAATATATGGAGAAATCCCAAGAAATAGTGTAAAAGATATTTTAAATGTGAGTAAACCAACAGCTATAAAAATAGTAAAAGAACTAGAAGTTAGAGGTTATGTAAACTCAACTGAACCTAAAAGTCCAATAAGAATAAGTTTTAATTCTCATTTTGCTTCAGAAGTTATTCCAGAAATATTTCCAAAGATTTCCAAAGATTAAAAAAAGGCATTCGATGACAAAAATTTAAGAGAAATGGTTATACTAGAATTAATAATACAATATCATCCATCCTATTTTAGTAGTTTTAATAAAAATAGAAAAAAAGCTTTAGATTCCTGTAACTTTAATTACGATTAGTTACTTGACACAGATTTTTGAACGATCTCCTCTTTTACTGTAAAACCATTAAAGTTAGCATTTTTTGATGGTTTTTGGTATTTACTTGCATTTCATAAAATCAAGGATAAAGATATTTTTAAAAAGTTTCATTTAAAAACTATTGTTAATCTTGAAGTTTTGGATAAAACATTTGATATATCTACTTTTGTTGAGGATAGATTAAAACATGCAAACTCTGTTTGGTTTAATCTTGATGATCAATTTTCTGTAAGACTTTTTATTGATAAAAATATTAAAAAATATTTTGAAAGAAAACCCTTAAGAGGTCAAACAATCGTTGGTGAAGATAAAGATGGCTCAATTGAAATAGAGATTTTTATTTCCCACAAAATGGAAATTATTCCAGTGATATTTTGGTACATTCCTTTTATTAAAGTTTTAGAACCACAATGGTTAGCAAATGATATAAAAAATAGAGTTGAAGAATATTATAAAGAGATTTGAGATGATTATTAAATTAAAATTGATAAAATAGGAGTATTCCTATTTTATCATATATTTAAAACTATCAACCTGCAAACATTAAGTTTGGTAGCCATAGTGTGATTTCTGGGATATATGTGATTAATATAAGCCCAAATAGTATTGTCATTGTCCATGGTAAGGTGGCTACTATTACATCTTTTATGGACATTCCTGTAAGTCCGGATGTTACAAATAGATTAAGCCCAACAGGTGGTGAAACCATTCCTAACTCCATATTCACTGTAATTATAATACCAAAGTGAATTGGATCAATTCCAAGTGCAACTGCAACAGGAAGTAATAAAGGTACCATAATCATAATAATTGCAGATGGTTCCATAAAAGACCCAGCTAAAATTAAAAGAATATTAACCATAAGTAAGAACATATATTTATCAACATTTGCTTCTATTAGTGCTTCTGTAATTCCTTGTGGAATATTTTCAATTGTAAGAAAATGAGCAAATAACATTGCATTTGCAATAATAAACATAATCATTGCAGTTGTTTTTGCTGATTCTAATGCAGTTGTATAAAACTCTGATAATTTAATATCTTTATAAACAAAAACAGAGATAAAAAATGCCCAAACAGCAGCAACAGCAGCAGCTTCAGTTGGTGTAAATATACCACCATAAATACCACCAATAACAATTACAATTGTCATAAGACCCCAAGAAGCGTCTTTCATCTTTTTAAGTCTTTCTTTAAATGGTGCTGGTTCACTTCTTTTGAAACCTAATCTAACAGCTCCAATATAAGTTACAACCATCATCATAATACCTAATAAAAGACCTGGAACAACACCTGCCATAAATAGTTTCCCAATAGAAACTTCAGCTGTAACTCCATATACGATTAGTACGATTGATGGTGGAATTAAAATACCTAAAGAACCAGCCGTCGCAATAGTACCAACTGCATATTTTTTAGGATATCCAGCTTGCATGATAGCACCAAACATAATAGAACCAATAGCAACAACAGTTGCAGGAGATGAACCTGAAACAGCAGCAAAAATAATAGATGCAAAAATAGCTGAAATTGGTAATCCACCTGGAAGGTGTCCAACAATTGATTTAGCAAACTCAATAATTCTTTGTGCCGCACTTCCCTTTGAGAGTAAGTTACCAGCTAAAATAAACATAGGAATTGCCATTAATGAATAATGCTCAATTTTCTCAAATATCATTGCTGATATTTCAATAGGTGAAATTGGAGTAAAAAGCATCATAGTAGTAAATGTTGCAGCTCCCAAACAAATAGCAATTGGAGCTCCAATTATTACTAAGAAGAAAAATAGTCCAAATAATACAGCTACACTCATAGCATTCCTCCTGTTTTCTTTTCAACTTCTTTTACTAAATCAGTTAAATTTTTTACATTTTCATTCGATGTATCTTTTGATTTTGCACCTAATTCAGCTAAAACCATCTCAGCTTCACTCTCTTTTAAAATTTTATCGTGTGAAGTTGATAAAATTGCATGAATTCTTTCAGCAACTCTAAAAGCACCAAAAGCAAATGAGATAGGAATAACTAAATAAATAATCCACATAGGCATATTCCATAAATCTATTGATCTCTCATCTAAAAGCATTACTACATCAGTAATATAAATTATTCCATAATAAGCAACTGCTGTTAAAAACACAAATGTAACAGTATGAGAAATAATTAACATAGTTTTTGCAATTCTTGATGGAACATTATCTAATACAACTGTAACCGCAATATGTGCATCTTTTTTGAAGCAATAAGCTGCTCCAAAAAATACACTCCATAAAAACAAAAAGATAGTTAATTCACTTGCCCATGTAAGTGATGCATCAAATACATATCTTGCTACAACATTAACAAAAGCTACAACAACCCCAGCAGCAATACCAAACGCTGCTATTTTTTGGTTGATGTGGCCTATAATTTTACTTATAAGTTTTATCATAATATCTCCTATTATTTGGTGTTAAGGGAACCATTAATTAAATCTTCACCTATTAAATCCTTGTCGTAAAACTCAGGGTAGATTTTACTAACAGCAACTTTCCAAGCATTTCTTTGCTCAGGAGTTAATTCAAAAATTTCTAATTTACCAGTAGATTTAGCATACTCTTGAATTTTAGCATATTGAGAGTCGTTTAATTCTTGAGCATACTCTCTTTCTTTAATAGTAGCTTCGTTCATAGCTTGTTTAACATTAGCTTGTAAATCAGCAGGTAAAGAGTTCCAGAATTTTTTAGACATAACAACTAGATAACCTAAATAACCGTGGTTAGTAATAGTCATATATTTTTGAACTTCGTGGAATTTTTTAGTAAAGATGTTTGAATTAGTGTTTTCTTGACCATCAATAACACCTTGTTGTAAACCTGAATAAACCTCAGAGAAAGGCATCATTTGAGGATTAGCACCA
>CBFIGT010000138.1:0-5718 GCA_965662175.1 Arcobacter sp.
AAGTACATCATTTATAAATTTTTTATCATTTGTTAAACTATTTAAAAAAGTTATTGTGGGCTCTATTCCTAAAGATTCATGTTTATGGGAAGTTATTTTTCCATCAATTACTTTCGTACATAAAGGTTTTCCAAAATCATGGCATAAAATTGCTAGAAATAAAACTAAATCTTTATACTCATTTCCTGTTTTTAGTTTTGCCATTTCATCTAAACTCATAAGTGTATGAATCCAAACATCACCCTCAGGATGATAAAGAGGCTCTTGTTTGCACCCTATTAAAGTTTCTAACAAAGGAAAGTGCTTTAAAATACCTAAATCTTTTAAAAGTTCAAAAGCAATACTAGGTTTTTTTGATTTTAAAAATATTTTTTTAAACTCTTCAAAAATTCGTTCCTTTGCTAACTCATTTAAATCACCCCTTTGAACCATTTTCTTACATAATAAAAAAGTTCTTTTATCCAAAGTAAAATCAAATCTAGAGCTAAATTGAATAGCCCTATAGACTCTCAAAGGGTCCTCAATAAAACTATTTTCATCAATATGTCTTAGAACTCTTTTTTCCAGGTCAATTAGTCCATCAAAGGGGTCTAAAAACTCATCTTTTGTAAAATCATAAGCTATAGCATTTATTGTAAAATCTCTTCTTATAGCTGCTTGCTCAAAAGATAAAAAACTATTACTTATAACTTCAAAGCCCTTATGTCCATCTCCTACTTTTTTTTCAGTTCGAGGGAGTGCAAAATCATACTCTTCATTTCCAACATTTAATTTTAAAACACCAAATGATTTTCCAACAAGTTTTACTTTTCCAAAGCTTTCAAGATATTTTGTAAGTATTTCAAAATTTTCAATATTGAAAATTTCTATATCATAATCTTTAATGGGAATATTTAAAAAGTGGTCTCTAACACATCCTCCTACAAGAATAGGACGAGCGCCCTTTTCTTCTAGGAGTTTTAGTATCTTTGTTAGAGTTTTAGGTAACTTGATACTAGTTTTTTTCGTTGTATAAGTGTACATCTCTTTGTGGGAAAGGAATTGAAATACCCTCATTATCAAATGTTGTTTTAATCTCTTCTGTTAAAGCCCATTTTACATCCCAATAATCAGGAGTATTAACCCAAGCTCTAACTATTAAGTTTACAGATGAATCAGCAAGTTCTGAAACAACAATTGTAATACCATCATCTAATAAAACTTTTTCATTAGATGTAATAATAGTATTTAAAAGCTCTTTTACTTTTTTTAAATTATCTTCATAACTAACACCAACTACTAAATCAACTCTTCTTTTTGGATGGGCATTTATATTTACAATACTTCCAGCTGTAATAGAACCATTTGGTACTAAAATTTTTTGATTATCACCTGTTGTAAACTCAGTATTAAACAGATGAACTTGAGTTATTTTACCTGTAACTCCAGCAGCTGTTACCACATCACCTATTTTAAAAGGTTTAAAAAATATTATCATAACTCCTGATGCAAAGTTTGATAATGAGTCTTTAAGTGCTAAACCAACAGCTAAACCAGCTGCCCCTAAAATAGCTAAGAAAGAGGTTGATTCAATTCCCACTTGTTCTAAGGCTGTTAAAACAACAACTATTATCAATAAATAATAAATAATATTCTCAAAAAACTTTACGAGTGTTTCATCAATTTTAGGATTTTTTCTAATTATAGCTACAACTATATCAGTCAATTTCTTAGCTAACCACTTCCCTACAACAAATATAACAATAGCAATTGCTATGTTTAATGAATATAAACCTATCATATCCGAAACTGTTTCAATATTATTTATCATTTAAACTCCTTATATAAGTTTTTTTAATCTACTAACTATCTCATCAAGAGAAACTTCTTCTTTTTCTAAAGTTTTTCTATTTACAATTTCAACTAATCCATCACTTAATTTTTTTCCAACTACAACTGCAAATGGAAAACCAATAAGTTCAAAATCAGACATTTTAAAACCAAATCTAGCATTTACTCTATCATCTAAAAGTGTCTCAATTCCAGCTATTTTTAAATCATTATAAATCTTTTTACCAACCTCTAACTCTTCTTCTTTTTTGGCATTTGATACAATTACATCTACCATAAAAGGTGCTGTTTCACGACTCCAAATACAACCTTTTTCATCATGACTTTGTTCAATTACAGCTGCAACTAGTCTTGAAACCCCAATTCCATAACATCCCATAATAAATGGCTGTTTTTTACCATTGTTATCTAAAAATGTTGCATCCATAGCACTTGAGTATTTAGTACCTAATTGGAAAATATGTCCAGCTTCTATTCCTTTTGTGTACTCTAACTTTCCACCACAACAAGAGCATAAATCACCCTCTTGAACAGCTATTAAATCAAAATAATTCACATCTTTTAAACTTGCTAAATCACTATTAATAATATGATAATCAACTTCATTTGCACCACAAGCAAGACCTTCTTCATCTTTTAATTCAGCATCAACAACAAACTTTATACCCTCTTTTAATCCAAATGGACCACAATAACCTGGCACAATTCCAGCCTCTTTAATCTCATCTTCAGTAGCATCAATTAACTCTAAAGCATCAACACTATTACAAGCCTTTGTCTCTTCAAGTTCATCATCACCTCGAACGAAGAAAACTATTAACTCTTGAGAATCTTTAAATATTGCTTTTTTAATAACAGCTTTAATTGTTTGTGCTTTTGATATACTTAGAAAATTTGCTACATCTTCAATAGTTGTTAAACCTTGAGTTAAAACTTTTTCCATTTTTTGAGGAGCATTTGTTGTTTCATACCAAGGTTTAAAACTTCTTGCTTTTCTAATTGAAGCTTCAATATTTGCACCATATTCACAATCAGGGCAAACTACAATTGTATCTTCACCACTATTTGCTAATACATGAAACTCTTTAGAACCACTTCCTCCAATAGCACCACTATCAGCAGCTACTACTCTAAACTCTAAACCTAATCTTGTATAAATTCTTTTGTAAGTACTTTCCATTAGATTAAACTCTCTAACTAAGTCTTCTTCACTTGCATGGAAAGAGTATCCATCTTTCATAAGAAACTCTCTACCTCTCATAAGACCAAATCTTGGACGTGCTTCATCTCTAAATTTTGTGTTAATTTGATATAAATGAATAGGTAAATCTTTATATGAAGTAATTCTATTTTTTACCATATTTACAACAGCTTCTTCATTTGTAGGAGATAAAACATAATCACCATTTTTTCTATCTTTGAACTTAAGCATTTCAGGTCCCATAGTTGAAGCTCGACCTGACTCTTCCCAAAGTGAAAGTGGTGTTACAAAACCAAATTGAACCTCATTTGCCCCTGCATTATCCATCTCTTCTTTTACAATAGCTCTAATTTTTTCTAAAACTATCTTACCTAATGGCATAAAATCATAAATTCCAGAACCTGTTTGAGCTATAAATCCACCTCTTACTAAAAACTGATGTGATGGCAATGTCGCATCATTTGGAGTCTCTTTTGTTGTTGGTATAAACATTTGAGAAAATTTCATATAATATAATCCTAATTATTAAATTTTATTGCGTGGTCGCATTTTTGTATTGAACTTGAATCACTTTCAATTCCAAATATTGTTTGAACTGTTCCTAAAATAATATCACACTCTACATTTTTAGATATTTTTTTAAGTCTTGTTGTTGGTTCATGAAGATATTCAGTTAAAACAGTTTCACAAAGTTTTCTAATGTTTTCACTATCTTCAGCTTTTATAAAACCTTTTTTTATAGCTATTTGAAGTTTCTTTTCAATTACATCATCAGCTTTTGTATACATATGTTTTACAACTGGCTCTATCTCTAAAGATTTTAACCATTTAAAAAACTCTTCTGACTCTTTATTTACAATTGAATAGGCTCTTTTAGCCTGTTCAACTCTTAAATTCATATTTAAATTTACTATATCTTGTAAATCATCAACTGCAAAAATTTGTAAATTTGGACTCTCAATTTCATCAATATCTCTAGGAACTGCAATATCAAACCAATATCTATTAAAAGAGCAATACTCAACCATATTCTCTTTTATTATTGGATATGGCGCTGCTGTTGCTGTTATCATTATTGGAGTTTCATTTAAAAGTTTTGTTAAGTTTTCATAAGGCTCAACTTGAACTTCAAAATCAAAAGTATCAACCAACATATTTGCTTTTTTTATATTTCTACTTGTAAGAACAATATCAAAACCAGCTTTATTTAAATGTTTACATGTAAGCTCACTCATCTCACCAGCACCAATAACAAGAGCTTTTACTCCACTTGTATCTTTGATAATATCTTTTGCTTTTGCAACTGCTGTTGAAGCAACAGAAACAGAACCTGTTCCTAAACTAGTAGCATTTCTAACACTTGCAGCACATTTAAATGCATAATTCATAGCCTTTGAGATATCTTTTGAACAATACCCTTTTCCCAAAGCTAATCTATATGCATCTTTTAACTGACCCACAATTTGTGTTTCACCAACAACTAAAGAATCAAGTGCTGAAGCCACTGAAAAAAGGTGATGAATTGCACCTTCATTATCATAAATATCAGCTCTTTCATGAAGATTATTATAATCCAAACCTGAATAGTTTGCTAATGTTTCCAAAATTGTCTGTTTTGACTCTTTTATATTTGAAGATGCTGTCATAATCTCAACTCTATTACAAGTTGATAATAGTACAACTTCTCTTATTGATTTATCACTTGAAACCTTTTTTAAAAAAGTTTCAACAGCACTATCATCAGAAAAAGCAATCTTTTCTCTTGTTTGAATATCAGTATTTTTATGTGTAAAAGAGATACTTAAATAACTCATCTTCTAAAACTCTCTTTCTATCATCTCTTGCATTATTTTTATTAAGCCAGGTGAATTTTCATCTTCTAAAATTTTTATAGCTTCAAGTCCAAGCTCTTTTGCTTGTTTAATAGACTCTTTTAAAGCTCCGGTGCTAAGCATTTGCTCTTTTAGCCAAGCTTCATCTTCGCTATTTAACTCTTTTTTAAATAGTGAGTGAAGTTTTGTTTTATCTTCAACTCTTTCATTTAAAAGTAAATAAGGAATAGTAACTTTTCCTTCAACAAAATCAAACATAGATGGTTTTCCCAAAGTTTTTGCATCTTGAGTAATATCTAAAATATCATCAATCATCTGAAAAGCAAGTCCAAGATTTTTCCCATATAAAGCATATTTTGTTTCATCTTTTGAAGCTAAAATAGCAGCACTTGAAGCAGCAGCTTCTATAAGTGAAGCAGTTTTTTTATAAATCATATCAAGGTATTTATCATAATCTGTGTTGAAAGTTTCAGTTAAATCAATATCTAACATCTCACCAATACTTAGTTTTGTAACTGCATTTGAGATATTATAAGCAACTTTTCTATCCATTTGAGAAAGTTCTGTAAAAGCTTTTGAGTATAATACATCACCAAACATAATTGCTGTTTTATTATCAAACAAAGCATTAACAGAGGGACTTCCTCTTCTAGTATCAGATTCATCAATAACATCATCATGTAAAAGTGATGCTGCATGAATCATCTCAACTATTGCACATAATTTAATAGATTCATCATTTATACCAGCAATTTTTAAAATAAGTTTTGACCTTAACATTTTTCCTGTTGCCAAATGTCCCAAAAGAACTAAACTCTTTTCATCATCACACTCTTTTACAAACTCTAAAATCTT
>CBFIGT010000139.1:0-5672 GCA_965662175.1 Arcobacter sp.
TTTAAATTCCCTTATTCTTTAAGGTGTTCTTTATAAAAAGGATTTATTTTTGTCTTTTTATTTGGGCACGAATTTTTAGGATAAAAATTGTGCGAACTGTGAGTAGAAATATATCCTCACGAATTAAAACTCTACCGAACAGTTAACTATGCAGTTAATTACTACTTATCATTTCTAGAAGTTGTTCTCTTTTTTGAAACATGTATTCCCATACAATATGAGCTTGTTCAGGAGATAAGTCTTTTGCAATTGACTCATTGTGTAAGTAACCTGTTTTTTTAAGTCTAATAACTGTATTTTGCATAAAGTTAGAAAAAGGATAAGGTAGAGTGAATTTAATTTCTTTACATTCTAATTCTTTTTTAAAATTTGCAAAATTATCTCTCTCTTTTTTTTCATCTAATTTATTAGAGAGATTTTTTTCTTTATTTCTTTTATTTATTAATTTATTTATTGTTGCACTTGTGTTCAACATGTGTTGAGTTGAGTTATCTTCACTCAAGTTCATCTCTAATTGTTTGAGTTGTTCTTCTTGCTTTTTCTTTCTTTTAGCAGCACTTATTTTCCCTGCTCGACTTAAACTTTCAACTTTATTGTAGTAAGGTTCTAACCATTTGTTTAATTGGGTAGAGATAAATAAACTACCATCTTCATCTTCAATTATTTCAAACAATCCATATGTATTTATGACTGTATTAATAACTGGTACACTCACTTTCATCTCATCTGCAAGTAAATCAATATCATTTATCGGATATTGGTGTCCTTCAGTTTCTGCAAGTGTTTCTAGTAAATATACAGCTATCCCATAACCTTGTACATTAAAATCTTTAATAAGCCTTTTTATATTTTTCCCATTCCTGAAATTTGTAGGGAATAAAAAATTTGGTACAGTCTTACTCATCACATTTCTTTCATTTAACTTTGATATTATGTTTTAAATAGTCAATAAGCAGTTATAATGTAGTTCTTTGATATACTTGCAGTTGACTAAAACCTTTAAACTGGGGATTTAGTTGCTCTCTCTTTATGTCTCGCCAAAGTCATTTAAAGAGGGAGTTTATTAACTTACTTTTTCTAATTCTTTTTGTTTCAATAACTTTCGATGTACATAATCTTCTCCTTTTTCAATATATTCTTGAATTTCACTCATTTTCCAACATGCAGTTCCACCATTTTTAATTTGTTTAGGGAATCTTAACGCCTTTATTTTGTTATAAATCGTTGCTGTTGATATAGGTACAATTTTTTGTACATCTTTTCTTCTTAGTAATCTCTCTTCCATCTCTAATCCTTTAATTATTTAAAAGTCATCTCATATAAGATAATAGATTCTTATATTTTCTAACTTTTTATAATAAAATTCTTACATTTTATAAATTAAATTCAACTTAATTTTTTAGAATTTTATACTAAATTTCTAGAATTTTGTTATAATTCAATTTTAGGAGGATTACATGGAAAAAATTAAAACAGGAATGTATATTCAAAAAGAATGTAAAGAAAATATTGACAAACTTAAATCTTTTGATGTAAAACCAAATGAATTTTTTGACAAAATATTAAAATTTGATAATGAAGGACTTTCATTTTATCTTGATTTAGTTTCTAAATACAATAATCGAGAATATACAACTTACGATAAACCTAACACATTTATAACTAATAACCCCGAAGAATACGGAAGAGTTTCTGCAACAAGTCAAATTCCAAACTTAGATAGTTTTGAATTTACTAATGATTATTTTACTGACAAACTAAAAAAAGATTTAAATAATGATAAACAAACTATTGATCAAAAAGTAAATAAACTTGAAACAATTGTAACAAAACAACAATATCACATTGATACATTACTGCGTAGTCTTGCAATTGTCGTTAGAAAGTTGAGAGACAATGGCATAATAAAATCATAATTTTATTCCCTGATACTAATTCTTTTGAGTTCTGGAATTCTGATGATACCTTAGAACTTTCTTATTTACATTATTTAAGAGTTTTAATATTTGGAGAAGAGCCAAAATTAACAGAAGAAGAATTTTTTGATTTTTAATTTTATTTTGACAAGTTTTGATAATTTATATATAATTTCAGTTATAGAAGAAATAGGAATCTAAATGAAAAGAGTTAATGTGTATAACAAGTTAGAAGTTAAAAAAACTAAATCACAAATTGAAAGAGTTAATTCTTTTGACAAATTAGTAAAATTAGTTGATGAAAATACTAATAAATCAATTATGCATAAAAAAGCACAGATTACTATTAAAAATTCTAAAGTTAGATATGCTTTTTGATCTTAAATAAATTATACAATACAAATCCATTTAGAAAACTAATATCCCTAGCAGAAACAGAAAGAGAAAGAGATTTTACAAAATTTAAATTTGATAAAAAGACATTTTTATTTTTATCATTAAAAAGTTAATTATGGTTTAATTCAATTATCGAACTGAGAATTGAACTCATATTTTATATTATTACGGTAATTTTTACGGTACTATTATTTTAAGTAATTATTAAAAGCCTTAAAATAGGGATATTAGAAGAACTTTAGATGTACCACATCTCCACCAATCTAAAACTTATGTTATAATATCTCCATTATAAAAAACTACACCAAGCATTTTTTTTCATTTTATCTCTTTAGTAATATATTTTTTATCACTAAACTATATAATTTTAAAAATTTATCTTGTTTCATAGTTAAAATGGTACTTCACAAAAGAGAAAAGGAAGAGTTATTTAATTAGTAAGAAATCTTCAAATTAACTATAAAATAAATTCTATTTATTAAAAAATTGTTCTGTAATTTGTTTTTCTTGCAAATGAATACTTTTAGCTAATAATCTTATTTTTTCATCTTCTTCATATAGTGCTAGTTTTTGTTTCACAAAATCTTCCGCACCATCAATTGTCTTAGATTTTTCAATTACCTCTTTTTGTAATTCATTAATTCTAACAATTGCATTTTTCATAATATGACTATTCAATTTCAAAATATTCTCCTATTTTATTTTTTATAAAAACTTCATCAATATTTTCATAGAAATTGTCATTCCTTTTATCTATGAAATGTAAGTTAATATTTTCTTCAAATATTGAATATCCTTGTTTTAAAGCATAATTAAAGAGTTCATTAAATCCTCTACTAGCAACTTTTTGAAAAAGATTTGAATTTTGACCATTATATCCTATAGGTTTAAAGAAATCTCTAATACTATCAGTATCAATATGTAAAATATTAGGATTAGTTTCTTTAAAAAAAACTCCTAGTTCAGTTTTCCCAACTCCACTCATACCAGCAGTAAATATTGCAGTTTTTTCATCAAGTGATTCTATATTATCTGTATAATTATTTAAAAATTTTTGTTTATTTTGGTTAAGATAATCTGTAGCTACTTTTTCTAATTTATTCATTTGATACTACTTTCTTACTAATTTGAAATATTATACAAAATCATATTTTAAAACAAAGATATTCAATAAGATATAAGTAAATTCAAGAACAGTTTACTTAATCATTCTAAAGATTAAAAGTTTATTTCTAATTTAGTAATTAATTTTAATTTTTTTTAGGAAATATTTTTTTGACATAAAAGTATATACCAATAGGTAAAACAGCAAATAGTAAAATAAAATTTATAAGCCCTATTTGACTCTGTATTGATATAAACATAATAGCAGCATAAACTAATAAAACTATAATTCTACTTCTTTTATCCAAATTGTTTAATTTTTCTAAATTCATAATTTTCACTTAATTTCAATTTAACTTATTTGATTCAAAAGCTATTTTATCATAAATTTTTCGCAATAAAAAACTCTTTTTAGAAAAATTAATCTATTTTATATGAAGTAAATAATAATTAGATATAATAAAACTTAATAATGTAAATTCAGGATAACTAAATGTTAAATATTCTTATAGCAGATGATAATGACTCAAATATTTACGTACTTGAAATGTTAATTGAAGAGTGGTTTGAAGAAAATAATATTCAAAACTATAATATAGATTCAGTTCTTAATGGTGCTGAAGCTATTAAAAAACTAGAAGAGAAAGAGTATGATGTACTATTCTTAGATATCATGATGCCTGTTATGGATGGTTTTGAAGCTCTAAAAGAGATAAGAGATAGAAATTTAAATCCTCAAACTAAAATTATTGTAGCCTCAGCTGTAATAGATGATGAATTGAATAAAAACAAAGCAAAATCATTAAATGCAAATGCTTTTATAGTAAAACCTTTGTCTTATGACACAATAAATATTATGCTTACAAAATATCTAAAAGATAAAGATATATCACAAGATGAAGCGACAAAAAACAGCACTTCATATATTTATTTTGACAATAATAATGAAACAAACAGTAATAAATTAGACTCATTTACATTTTTAAGTGAGTATCCTGAGGATATTATTGATAATGAAGATATTGAAGAACTACACCATTTTGTATCAAATTTTAATCAAAATATTAGTACCTTAGATGATTTTAACAAAAGCATTGATGAATTTAGACAAATAATTGAAAAAAGTAGATTAATGATTTTAAGTTTTACAGAATTGCAAAATTTAAATATTTTATTAAATGAAATAAATAGTTTTTGCTATAATTTACACAATCAAAATCTAATAAATGAAGATATAATTTCCAAACATTTTCTTACAATAGCAGAAAAAATATCAAATTGGTTTGAAGAGGTTTTTGTAGAAAAAACCTCTCAAGATATCTTAGCAATAGAGAATAGAGTTTTAAATGATTTTTTAATATTAAAAGAAATGCTTTCAAAAAAATAAAGGAGAAAAATGAAAAATAGTGACCAAATTATAATTATGATTATAACTTTCGTATCAGCAGGACTTACTTGGAAAATGGTTTTTGATTTTTATAAAACAAAACTTCACAAGGTTTTTAGTCATCTAATTGCTGTTTTAACTGCATCATTTATGCTTTTATCAACTACATTTTTATTTATGAATAAAGAGTACCAAAGAGGTGGAGATCAACCTGAGATGATTTTAAGCTTACAATCTGTTACAATTGTATTTCTTATGCTTTTTGTTTTATTTATATTTTTTAAATATATCCCATCAAAAAGTAAATAAATGTTTTTTTTAATACCTGAAGATAAAAGAGTACTAATTTTTTATATTCTTGTTATTCTTGCAGGTATTTTATGTGATTATCTAGATATTATATCAACTGAAAAATTCATTGGTATTGTGATGATGATTGCTATACTTTTTTTTGTAATTAGAACTTTAATTTTTGGAAATTGTAGCAAAAGTTGTAAAGATAAAAAAGATTAAATCTTTTTTTTGAAATTAATATGATAATGATTATCATATTTAATATAATTTTAAGTCTTTTTCCTATAGTATTTTAATAACAATTATCAAAAAGGAAAGTATATGAAAGATTTATCATTTATATTTGAAAACAAAAAGGACCTAGTTAAACCAACTGGTTGTACTTGCTAGGAAAAGTAATGAGTGTATTAGTAATTGGAGGAGATAATATATCTTCAATAAAAAATATATTAAGCGAATTAGGTGCAAATGTAACAAAACATTGGGATGCTAGAAAAAAATCTTCTGCACCAAAAAAGAAGATTCCGCAAAACATTGATTGTATTATTATGCTTACATCATTTTTAAATCATAAT
>CBFIGT010000140.1:0-5542 GCA_965662175.1 Arcobacter sp.
TGTCTATCTCATCAATATAAACAATACCTCTTTTGGCTTTTTCTATATCAAAATCAGCAGCAGCTAAAAGTCTTGAAAGTATAGATTCAACATCTTCACCCACATAACCAGCTTCGGTTAAAGCAGTAGCATCAGCAACAGCAAAAGGTACATCCATGATTTTAGCAAGTGACTTAGCAAGCAAAGTTTTACCACTTCCTGTAGGACCTATGAGCATAATATTTGATTTTTCTAACTCTACATTTTTTACAATTGGTTTATCAATTCTTTTATAGTGATTATATAAAGCAACTGCCAAAACTTTTTTAGCATCATCTTGACCAATAACATAGTCATCAAGATGCTCTTTTATTTTAATAGGAACACTAAGTCCCTTTTGAAACTCTTTTTTAGCCTCTTTGATACTCTCTTTATCTAAAACATTTGAACACATAGAGATACACTCATCACATATATGAGCCTTCTCACTTGAAAATATTTTTTTAACCTCTTTTATCTCTTTCCCGCAAAAATCGCATATTTTATCATTAGGCATGGTTACTTATAAATTCATTAATACTTAAATTCAGATTTTCTAAATTATGAGTTTTAATAAATTTATCCTCTTTTTTTGTTAGCTCTTCTTTATTTAATAGAGTGAAACCACCTTTTAAACCAACAGTTATCTCATTTGCAACCATTCTAAAAGTATCTTTAGAGAAATCAACTCCCATAAACAGATACTCTTTATCTTTTCTAAACTCTTTTAAAATAGGAGGTAAAGCAAAACCACCCATAGCTTCAGTTAACCAATCCACAAAATCAGCATCAGAAATAATAAAATTCATCTCAGGCTTTGTTGAACCCATAGGTTTAAATAAAATTGGTAAATCCAAAGATAAAGCCTCTTTCTCTACTTTTTCATACTCTTTTTTACTACTATTAAATTTATAAATAATAAATCTATCATAATCAGCTGTAATTCTTGAAACTCCAGTGATTAGGAAGTGGTCAAGATCTGAATATATTTTTTGAAGGCTATCATCTACATTTGTATCAATTACATATTTTGGTTTAAACTCTTGTAACCATTTATAAACAAGAGGAACATCATACTCTTTAGAACTATAAATATGATTAGTCATTTGAACAATAAACTCTCTACCTTTTCTTTGTTCTAAACTCATAGCTGCTCTTGAGTATTCATACATAAGTCTTGGACTCATAGCTCGGCCATTGTTTAAAGCTAAAATCATTGAGTCACTATCATATGGAAGTAAACTTCCATCTTTTGCTGTTGTTTTTTCAAAAACACCCATCCCTAAAAATGGGACTAATGAACCATCTTTTAATTTTTCTACTATATTTTCCATACAATATCCTATAGTACTATTTACTATTTAAGTATGCAAGAACTGTTCCAAGATGATTTAAAATCTATTTAAAGGTAATTCCACATAAAATTTAGCACCATTTTCACTGTTTTTAACATATAGTTTCCCTTTAAAACTCTCTACAACAATTTTATAACTCATATAAAGACCAATTCCTGTACCTTTAGATTCAAATTTTGTAGTAAAATATGGTTCAAAGACTCTATTGATAATATTTTCAGGAATTCCCCCTCCATTATCTTCTATTGTGATTAGAGCAATATTATCTATTTTATCTAGTGTTATTTTTATCCATGGATTAGCAACTCTCTTTTCTACAAGTATATCTTTTGAATTTTGAATTATATTTATAATAACTTGAGATAATTGACCTGAAATTAACTTAATTTCTATGGGTTCATTGTAGTTTACTTCATTGATAAGAGTTATAAAATTATTCTCTAATGTTGATTCTAAAATCTCTAAAGTTTTATCTATTTTATTTTGTAAAATATCTTTTTTATAGATTTTCTCATTCTTTATAAAGTCTCTAAATATATCAATAGTTTTTGATAGGTATTGTACTTGTGTATTTATACTATTTAGGGAGGACTTTAAAGTTCTATTTTCTAAATTACCTAGTGAATTTTGTATTTTTATACCAGTTGCAGCAGCAGAAATTGCACTTAATGGCTGTCTCCATTGGTGAGCAATATTTCCAATCATTTCTCCCATTGAAGCATGTTGTGCTTGAATATTTATTATTTGTTCTTGTAGTTTAAGCTCTTTTGTTAAGTGTTCAATTTGAGTTATATCTTTTATATAGTATATAATTCTATCAGTTCTTCCATCATCCTCTTTTAACAAAGATAAAGAGACCTCACAAATAAGTTTTTCATCTTTTTTTGTGTTAAACTTCATTTTTTTTCTAAAAAGAGTATCTTCTAATCTTTTTATATCGATATTATTAATTACATCTAATTCATCACTATCAATTATAGATGAAATATTTTTATTTTTAATCTCTTGAAACTCATATGAAAATAGTCTTTCTGAACTTTTATTCCAAGAAAGAATGTTTCCTTTTAAATCGGTGGTAATTATAGAGTCATGGATTTGTTCTATTATTTGTGCTTGTTTTGATAGTTCAAATTGAGTTAATTTGAGTTTAGTTATATCTCTACCAGCACCTACTGTTCCTATGATATTTCCCTCTTCATCATAAAAAGGAGCTTTATTTACCTCTAAATAAAGAAGTTCACCTTTAACATTTCCCCACTCTTCAAACTTCATAGGTTTATTTGAGTCAATTACTACTTGATCGCTATTAAAGCATAACTCTCCAAAAGTGTGCCAATTTGGCTTGTCTTTATGTGCTTCCCTTTCTCTTTTTGCAAAAAATACATCATTTTTGCCAATAGGTTCAGCAATATCTTTAGCCATTAAAAGATTATCACATATGGCTTTATTTGCATATATATAAGTACCATTTATATCTTTTATCCAAAGCATATCAGGAAGATGTTCTGTTAATAAATGTAAAAGTTTTTTATCTAATTTTGGAAGTTCTTGTAGAAATGAAGACATTTAATTACCCTAGTAATAATATTAAATATATTATATAAGAAAATAACTGAATATAAAACGAAATCATTATATTCAGTATTATTTATTAGTGGCACCCAACTCCGGTATATGATTGATAAACTTTATTTAGTTCAACTCTTATTCTGTCCATATTTAAGCCAAGTTCTAAATCTTGTGGCATATCAATATGATAAATAGCACCATCTTTACCAATTAGGAAAAGTGCTTTAGTTAAACAGTTTTTAAAGTAACCATCTACAATTTTTGTTCCATACATCTCTCCAAACTCATCATTTATATCAAAAATTGGAATTATTTTTTTGAATTTATAGTTTAAATCTATTTTTTCATTAAAGATAATATAGGTAAAAATCTCAACTTTAGCTTCATTTATAAACTCATCAAATGCTATAATCTCATCTTTAAACTCTTCAAAATTTGGAAAAGATAAAAATATTTGTATATTTCTATTTGGACTTGCTTTTTTTATTGTTATTTCATTATTTTCTAAATTTATGGCATCAAAATCCTCAGCCATATAACCAATATCTATAAACTCATCTGTTAGTTTAAACTCTTCGTTTTTATATTTCATCACCAATTCCATATTTTTTCATTTTATAACCAATTTGTCTAAGTGTTATTCCTAACTCTTTTGCAGCATGGGATTGATTATAGTTGTTTGCTTCAAGTGCAACTTCAATAGCCTCTTTTTCCATATCTTCTAATGTCATTTTTTTATTTTGTATATTACTTGAAGCTGCGATTGGTTTATCTGTATTTTCAAGTAGTTTACTTTTATCAAGAGCTGGAAGTAATAGTTTCATATCAAAACTATCTATTCCATTTTCATTACCCATAAGTACGATTCTTTCTAAGGTATTTTCTAACTCTCTTACATTTCCAGGCCAAGGATATTGACAAAGTATATCCATAGCTTCATCTAAAATCTTTACAACTTTTTTATGATTTTTCATAGAGCGTTCTAAAAAGAAATTAACTAATTGTTTTATATCATCGCCTCTTTCTCTTAATGGTGGTAAATCTATTGGAATTACATTTAATCTATAATATAAATCCTCCCTAAACTTTCCATCTTTTACCATTTGTTCAAGATTTCTATTTGTTGCGGCTACAAGTCTAACATTTACTTTAATTGTTTTACTCCCACCAACTCTCTCAAACTCTCTTTCTTGTAAAACTCTTAAAAGTTTAACTTGAGCAGAGGATGAAATATCACCTATTTCATCTAAAAATAGTGTGCCTCCATCTGCTAATTCAAATCTACCTTTTCTAGTCTCTCTAGCATCTGTAAATGCACCTTTTTCATGACCAAATAATTCACTTTCCAATAAAGTATCAGTAATAGCAGCACAATTTAATTTAATAAATGGCTCCTCTTTTCTTTTACTTCTTTTATGAATAGCAGCAGCAACCAACTCTTTACCAGTTCCTGTTTCACCACGAACCAATACAGTAACATCTGATTGTGCAATTCTTTGTATCATTTTGAAAACTTGTTGCATTTTTGGACTATCTCCAATAATGTCACCGAAATTGTGTACTTTTGAATCCCATTCCATTTTATAGTAGAGTTTTAACTCTTTTAATCTCTCTTTCTCTTTTACATTCAATTGATATGAATGAATTGTTTGTCCAAAAATAGAGCTGATAATTGTAAGTATTCTTATACAATCTTCAAAACCTATTTCTGTAGTTTTAGTAAGTGTTGCTCCTAAAACTCCAACTGTCTCATTATCTACTATCATAGGAACAGCAACATACGATAAGTTTGTATTATCTCTTTTCCCTGATTTATTTAAAAACAGAGAATCATTGTGAACATTTTCTACTACAACAGGCTCTTTTGATTGTGCTGCAAGACCTGTAGCGCCCTCACCTAATTTATAAGTAGCAAGCTTTTTTTGTATAGTTGACATCTCTATTGATGCAAATACACTTAATTCTTCATCTTCTAAAATATGAACAGAACAGTTTGTTAGTTGAAGAGTATTTTTTAATACTTTAATAGACTTTTCTAAAGATGTTTCTAAATCATAATGATTAGAAATAATTGCCGAAATCTCATAAAGAGTAGATAACTCTTTGAGAGTTAAACATGATTCACAAGCAGTTTTATCAAATAACGACATCTAAAAAATCCTTTTTAATATAATTATATCTTTTCGTATAAAAAGTATACCACAATAATGTATATAAAATATACAAAATAATTATTTATTCAGTTTTTTACAAACCTCTTCTTTTGGAAGATTTTTAGGTCCTGGTTTTATCCACCAAGTCTCTCCATTGCTTAATTCAACCTCTCCACCCCAATTCTCATCTCCATCAAACTCAACATTTTCAATTATCTCTTCCATATCTTTTTTTGCAAAATAAAAATATATTTTTCCCTCATTTTCTCTTAACATAACTTTAGCCATAACTTCTCCTTTAATTTAGTTTGTTTACATGCTATTAATAAATAGCTTTTTTATTTTAGTAAGTAGTGATTTATCCTCATAACTTAATCTAAAATACCCTTTTTGTAGCTCTTTAATCAAAATATGTTTATCATATTTTTTATTCTCTTTTGGATAATC
>CBFIGT010000141.1:0-5429 GCA_965662175.1 Arcobacter sp.
GAAGTTTTATCTCAAGAACAGATGAATTTGTGCATAAAGCATATGGATATTGCTTACTATCCTAAAAATACAACAATTTTAAGTCCAGAAAAAATTCCAAATAATTTTTTTATCATTATAAAAGGTACTGTTCATGAAATAACAAGTGATGATGAACTTGTAATGGATTTTCACCAAGAAGACTCTTTTGATGCAAATGCACTTATTTATGGTGAGTGTAAAAATAGTTTTATTGTAAAAGAGGATTTAATTTGTTATGAATTAGAGAAAAAAGCTTTTCTTATATTAATTGAACAAAATCCAGAATTTAAACAGTTCTTCTTAAATAATCTAGTAAATAAACTTCAAGATTTAAAAGAAAAAAAATATACATCACAACTTTCATCTTTTATGATTGCACGTGTAGATGATACGGTTATGCACGAACCTTGTATTGTTGAGGAAAATACAAAATTAATTGATGCAATAGAAAAATCAATAGAGTACAAAACCTCTACAATAATTGTAAAGTATGAAAAAGGTTATGGAATAATTACTGATTCACTACTTAAAATGAAGGTTTTATTAGAGGGTAGAGATTTAGCTATTCCTGTAAGTGAGATTGCTATTTATCCACTTTTAAGTGTTCATACTGATGATTATTTATTTGATGCTTTTTCTTTACTTATTAAAAAAAATATAAAAAGAGTTGGTGTAATTAATAATAGTGGTGAAATGGTTGGTATTTTAGAACAAATTGATGTACTATCTCATTTTGCTAACCATACTTATGTGGTTGATTCAAAAATAAAAAAAGCTGATAATTTAGAGGATTTAAAACAAGCTAGTATTGAGCTTATAAATACAATTACAACCTTAAATGCAAAAGGTGTAAAAGTTAATCATATTTCTAATTTAATAGGACAATTAAATACAAAAGTTTATAAAAAAATGTATAAACTTATACTTCCTGAAAACTTAAGAAATGATGCTTGTTTTATTGTTATGGGAAGTGAGGGAAGAAATGAGCAAATCATAAAGACTGACCAAGATAATGCTTTAGTAGTAAAAGATGGTATTGATGTGGAACTTTATCGTCCATATATGCAAAAAATGACAGAAACATTAATAGATTTTGGTTATCCACCTTGTGAGGGTAATATTATGGTTTCAAATCCATTTTGGTGTAAAAGTGTACAACAATACAAAGATGAAACAAAAAAATGGGTTGAAGCACCTGATATGCAAAACTATATGGATTTGGCAATTTTCTTTGATTCATTTGCAGTTGCTGGAGATAAGGAGTTATTAATTAATCTAAAAGATGATTTATTTAATAAACTTCATGACAAAGATGTATTTATGGCATATTTTGCAAAAGCAACATTAACATTTGATACACCAAGTATTATTGCAAACTTTATGACAAAAACACACTATATAGATATTAAAAAAGCTGGAATCTTTCCTATAGTTCAAGGTATTAGAAGTTTAGCATTAAGAGAAAGAATTAGAGAAACAACAACTAATAAAAGAATAAAAATATTAGAGCAACAAAAAGTTTTAACAACAAATATGGCAAATGAATTAATAGAAGCATTTGATGTATTATGTACCCTAAGATTAAAATCTCAATTAACAAAATATCAAGAGAATAAAAAAATCAATAATGAGATTGATACCCACTCTTTAGGAAAAATTGAGAGGGATTTATTAAAAGATAGTTTAAAAATTGTAATTGATTTTAAAAAATTTATTGCACATGTATTTCATACAGATAAGATTTCATAATGTTAAAGAATTTTTTTAGAAACCTAGCAAAAAAAAGATTAAAAAATAAAGAGTTTGAGTACTTATTTGATACACCTCCAAAAAATGAGTATGTGTGCTTAGATTGCGAAACTACAGGTCTTAATCCTAGAAAAGATGAAATATTATCAATAGGTGCTGTTATAATAAAAGACAATAAAGTTTTAATGAGAAAAACATTAAATATATTTGTAAAATCATCACAAAATGTAAATGCTGAATCAATTAAAATTCATCAAATAAGACCTATTGATTTAGAGAATGCAGTTGAACCTAAAGATGCAATTTTTGAACTTTTAGCGTTCATAGGTTCACGTCCTATTGTTGGTTATTATATAAAATTTGATATTGCTATGATATCAAAATATACAAAAAAACTAATAGGTATTAATCTTCCAAATGAATCAATTGAAGTCTCTTCAATGTATTTTAAAACAAAAAAAAGATCAAGTGATTATGAGTTTGTTGACTTAAAATTTGATACTATTATGAAAGAGCTTGATATTCCTACTTTAGGAAAACATGATGCACTAAATGACGCAATTATGACATCTATGATTTTTTTAAAAGTAAGAGAGTTAACTCCTGCTTATTCTACTTTTTACAAATAAAGAGAAATTTCTTGTACAAATGTAACAAAAAAATCTTTACAACTTAAATTAAACTTAAAAATAAAACTACTTATCCATTACATATTATTTTCTTAGTATAATGTCCCCGTTTGGTGCAAAATATCTATATATTTGTATCAAATATCATCCTGGGGAGGAAGAAGTATGAATGATGAGTTAGTACAACGAATCAAAGCTAACCCTAATTATCAAGAGTTAGTAAAAAAAAGAACTAGTTTTGCCGTAAAACTAGGGATTTTTGTTTTAGTGATGTTTTATGCCTTTATCTTAACAATTGCATTTGAACCATCACTTTTAGGAACAAAAATTGGTGATGGTGTTATGACTATAGCATTTCCTATTGCAGCTTTAATTATTATTATTAGTTTTATTACAACATTAATTTATGTAAAAAGAGCTAATGGTGAGTTTGAGGACTTAACAAATAAAATTAGAGAAGATGTAAAGGATGAATTATAATGATAAGAATATTAACAATACTTTCACTTATATCATTAGCACTATTTGCAGCTGGTGATGCTACATTTGAAGCCACTAAAAGCGACTTAAATATTCCTGCAATTATAATGTTTTTTATCTTTGTTGGTGGTACTTTAGGTATTACTTATTGGGCTGCAAAAAGAACAAAATCAGCGAGTGATTTTTATACAGCAGGTGGTGGAATAACAGGATTCCAAAATGGTATGGCTATTGCTGGGGATTATATGTCAGCAGCTTCATTTCTTGGACTTTCAGGGCTTGTATATTTAAAAGGTTATGATGGACTTGTTTATGCTGTTGGATTTTTAGTTGGTTGGCCTGTAATCCTATTTTTAATGGCCGAAAAACTAAGAAACTTAGGGAAGTTTACTTTTGCTGATATTGCAGCTTATAGACTTGGTCAAAAAGAGATTAGAACTCTTGCTGCATTTGGTTCTTTATCTGTTGTTACACTATATTTAATCGCTCAAATGGTTGGAAGTGGAAAACTTATACAAGTTTTATTTGGTCTTCCATATGAGTGGGCTGTTATATTAGTTGGTGTTATGATGATTGTTTATGTTACTTTTGGTGGTATGCTTGCAACTACTTGGGTACAAATTATTAAAGCAATTCTATTACTTTCAGGTGTAACTTTTATGGGAATTATGGTTATGAGCCATTTTAATTTCTCTTTTGAAGCTTTAGCTGCAAAAGCTGTTGAAACACACCAGTCAGGACAATCTATTATGGCACCTGGTGGATTTATCTCAGATCCAATTTCTGCAATTTCACTTGGACTTGCACTTATGTTAGGAACAGCTGGTTTACCTCACGTTCTTATGAGATTTTTTACTGTTGGCAATGCAAAAGAGGCTAGAAAATCTGTTGTTTATGCAACTGCTTTTATTGGATATTTCTATTTAGTTATTGCAATAATTGGACTTGGAGCAATTGTTTTCTTAAACTCTTCTGATGTTAATGCCGCACAATATTTTGTAGATGGTAAACTATTTGGTGGAAATAATATGGCTGCAATTCACCTATCACATGTTGTTGGAGGAAATATTTTCTTAGGATTTATTTCAGCTGTTGCTTTTGCTACTATTTTAGCTGTTGTATCAGGTTTAACACTTGCAGGTGCTTCTGCTATATCTCATGATATCTATGCAATTGTTCTTAAAAAAGGAATGGCTACAGAAGAGGATGAGATTAAAGTATCAAAAAGATCAGTTATTGTTATTGGTATTGTGGGAGTTATCTTAGGAATTGCATTTGAGCAACAAAATATTGCATTTATGGTTGGTTTAGCATTTGCAATTGCAGCATCTGCTAATTTCCCAATTCTTTTTTTATCAATTTATTGGTCTAAACTTACTACAAGAGGTGCAGTTATTGGTGGATTTATAGGACTTATAACTGCTGTTGTATTAGTTGTTTTAGGACCAATTGTATGGGTACAAATTTTAGGAAATACTGAAGCATTATTTCCATATAAACACCCTGCTCTATTCTCAGTATCTGCTGCATTTATTAGTATTTGGTTTTTCTCAATTACTGATAAATCTCAAAGAGCTAAAGATGAACAAAAAGCATTTGAAGCTCAAAGTGTTAGAGCTGAAACAGGTTTTGGAGCCGATGGAGCTGTTGACCACTAAAAGTACAATTTGTACAATTTTTGTACACTAAAGAGAGTTTTCTCTCTTTAGTATAATAAATTCTTATACGCATTATAAGCCCCTAAGTTAGCATATGTTCACTATACCCTTGAAATGTTACTAATCTACATATAAAATTAATTTTGTACATATTTAATACATAATTATATAATTAGAAAACTTATATCTATTATAATGTCTTGTTTTCTTAACGCTACGTTAATGCTACGCTTTAACATAGTTTAGATTTCATCATTTATAATGACAAGGGGGAAGTATGAAAGATGAATTAGTACAAAAGATAGAGGAACATCCTAAATATCAGGAGTTAATCTCTAAAAGAAAGAGTTTTAGTATAAAACTTGGTGTTTTTGTTTTAGTAATGTTTTATGCATATATTTTAACTATTGCATTTAACAAAGAAATTTTAGCTACAAAAATTGGTGATGGGCTAACAACAGTTGCATTTCCTATTGCATTGGCAATTTTAGTAATTAGTTTTATTACAACACTTATCTATGTAAAAAGAGCAAATGGTGAGTTTGAAGATTTAACTAATGAAATTAAAAAAGATGTAAAGGATTTAATGTAATGTTTAGAGTTTTAGCACTTATTTCTATTTTTACAGTTGCACTTTTTGCAGCTGGTGATGCTTCTTTTGAAGCTGTAAAAAGAGAGCTTAATATTCCAGCGATTATTATGTTCTTAATTTTTATTGCAGGTACTTTAGGTATTACTTACTGGGCTGCTCAAAAAACAAAATCAGCTAGTGATTTTTATACAGCAGGTGGAGGAATTTCAGGTTTCCAAAATGGTTTAGCAATTGCTGGAGATTATATGTCAGCTGCAGCTTTTCTTGGAGTTTCTGGTTTAATTTACCTAAAAGGTTATG
>CBFIGT010000142.1:0-5419 GCA_965662175.1 Arcobacter sp.
CTACTATTATTGTACTTTTATCATCATATTATCCAGCTAGTAAGGCTACAAAAATTGATGTAATAGATGTACTTAGAAATGAGTAAAAAGCTTTAAAAGCCTTTTACTCAAATAGTTTTAGTGGAGAGGTAATAATTCTTTTTAGGATATTTACAGGAATATAAGCTGAGTCTTTTGCTATATTTGATTCTATTTTAGGGTTTTCTAAACTACCTTTTATATCAACTGTTGTTGATACTCTTTTATCATCTCCTAAAAATATATAGTTTAATCCAGGTATAAAACTAACTATTTTACTGTAGTCTTTCATAAAAATTAACTCTATTTTTCCATTTACCAAAGAGTTTTTTAAATCAATAGAAGCATATCCATCAAAATCAACTGAGTTTCCTACTGTATGAATTTTCATCAAGTTTAAAAAGCTTGTTTCAAAATTGTATGTAAAATCAACATAACCCTCATTTACGCTATATCCATTTAAGTTAAAACCATCACTTGTAACCATACCAAAAATAGCTGGAACAGCTAAAAGTGGATTTATTAGTGCAGGTGTTGTATTTACGATTGTAATTAGGTTGTTTAAAATAGCTAAGTTCATAATTCTGTTTTTGTTGAAAAGCATTTTTCCACTTATAACATCATCTTTCCCACTTGCACTTAAACTAAATGTTCCACCTTTTACCATCTGTTTAGCAAAAAAGCTATTTACAAAGGTGTCATTCATATCTGTAACATCCAATGTTATCTCTTTATCCTCTGTTTTTGTATATTTGATATTTGCATCTTTATGTTTTAACTCAAAATCTGTTTTATCTTTTTTTGTCTCTATTTTATAGGTATCAGCTAATATTTTGTATTTATTGTTCATTATTATATTAGATTTTTTTGCTTGAAGTTTCAAAGAGTTGTAGTGTGAACTACTCTTTTCATCTGAGTTATAAAGCAAATCTATACCACTTAATTTAATATCTAAATTATCATCTATTATTTTTACTTTTATTTTTTTATCTTTACTTTCTAAAGTAATTAATTCATCAATTAAACTACCCTTTACACTTAATCTATCAACTTTTTTTGAAGCTATTTCAAGTGGTAAATCTAGTTTTCCAAACTCTCCATCAAACTCCACTTTTTTCTTATTTATTTTAATATTTGAGTCAATTGAGTAAAAGCTTTTTTGTGCTAATTCCACATTGGAGTTTATTAATCTTATATTAAAATCTTTATCAAGAGTGTTTTTATTCTCTTCATTTTTTAAATCAATATCATAAGAGTTGATGATAATATTGATTTTATCTTTAAAAATATCTATTTTTAAATCATTTGAGTCTGTATTTAATAGAGTTTCATATTTATTGATTTTACCAAATAAACTAATTTTATCAAGCTTCTTTCCATCTCTTTTTAATGGAGTATTTAGTTCACTGATATTTGCTAAAAACTCAATATTATCAATATCATGAAGTTTTATATTTAAGTCACCTTTTTTTACATCTATTTGTTTTAGAAGTTTAGAGTATGGATAAACTCTATCTAAGCTAGCAACTTTTATATGTGTAAACTCGGGATTAAATAGAATATCTGTTTTAAAATCATTTATTGAGAGTTTTGTTTTATCATTAAAATCTAGGGCTATATTTACTTTTTTGTTTTTTACTGAAACTATTTCTTGCTCATCAGCTTTGATTAAAAAAGAGTTTAAATATGCATCACCACTTGAATTTAGTGTTTTTGTATTTATATTTAAATTTACTTTTGCATCAATCATCTCTTTATGGACAAAATCTGTATCTTTTATAATTACATCTGAATTTATTAAATCAACTGTTCCATTTTTTGAGTAAAATTCAAAATTGTTTATTTTGAAAGTTGAGTTTTCAGATTTAAATGCACCAAAAGTTTTCATAGGTGAGTCATAGGGAATATATAGATGTAAATCAGCTTTTGTTTGACCACTTAACTGTTTAAGTGGTAGATTTATTTTATATGCTTTTAAAATATCTAAAACATTATCATCTAAGAGATGATTTGCTTTTAGTGTCACATCAACATGTCCATGTTTTAAGCTTGTCATATCTTTAATATCCACAAAACTTCCATCTAAACTTATACCTTTGTAGCTTGGTTCTTTTAGATTAATTAGTAAATTATCATTTTGATATGTAATTGTTATCAAAGATGTATCAACAGCTTCAAGAGTGTTATTAAACTTTACCTTCGCATCAACAACTCTAGCGCTTCCTTTTATAGTTTTTAAGATTGGTAAAAAGTTATCTAAATCTATTTTTCCATATAAATTATCTAAATAGTATTTTCCACTTACATTTTCATACATCCAAGCTTCAGCTATAGGGTCTAGCTTTACATAGTTTTTCAAAAATCTAAGATTTTCGAACTCTTTTGCATTTATAAAAAAATCTAGTTCATCTTGGTTTGCTTGAAGATTTAATTCACCATTTATTTTATCTTTATATTGATAATCTCCAAAAAAATTAAAAATATCATTTTTTAAATCAAGTTTTACACTACCTAAAAGTACAAAATCAAAATCTTTTAGATAAATAGAGTAGATATTTAAGTTTAAAATATCACCCTCTTTTGAGTACTTTGAAGCTAAGTTTATATACTTATTATCTAAATAAATATAGTCATTATCAAATTTTATTTTAAAAGAGTTATCTTTAATTTTCATATTTTCAATATCAATTTTTTCAAAAAACTTAAGTATCAAGGGAGCTTTGTTTATGGTAGCTTTAATATCTTCAAGGGAGCTATCACTTGAACTCTCTTTATCTTCTAATATTATTTCTTCAATATTTACAATAAGCTTTTTATCAATTTTAATATAGAATTGCGAAACAGAAAATCCACTAAAAGAGAACGAATCAATTTTGATACCATTTATTAAGAAAAAAACCAAAAAAGATAAAAAAGATAGAAAAAAGAGTATAAACACGATAGTTTTTCTAAGTATCATTGTAGAGCTAATCCTAGTATTCAGTATAGTTATACTTTTTTATATAACTCTTCCTGTATCATCATCAAAAGTTATATTTATTCCTAAAGGAAGTACAAATAGTACCATAATATATCTAAATAAAAGTGGATATGATTTAAACATAATTGATAAAATAATAATCAAATTAAAAGGTTATCCTCAAAGCGGTTGGATTGATTTAAAATCTGAATATATGACAAAAGCAGATTTTATAAATAAACTTCTAACCTCAAAAGCAGCAATAAGACAAGTGACTTTAATACCTGGAGAAACCTATTATTACTTTTTTGAGGAGATTGCAAATAAGTTTAATTTATCCCATAAAAAACTACTACTTTCATATGAAAAATATGCTTATAAACTAGATGGAAATATTTTAGCTGAGAGTTATAATCTACCAATGGGTATGAAAGAGGACCATTTAGTTTTTTATTTAATCTCATTTACAAATAAAAAATATGAAGAGTTTTCAAATAAAATCTTTGGTGAATATAATAAAAACACTTGGTATAAGTATGTAACTATAGCTTCAATTATACAAAAAGAGGCAGCAGATATTGAAGAGATGCCTATTGTATCAAGTGTTATTCAAAATAGAATAAAAAAGAAAATGCCACTTCAAATGGATGGAACGCTAAACTATGGTATTTATTCTCACACAAAAGTAACAGCTAAAATGATAAGAGAAGATAATTCACCATATAATACCTATAAATTTGCTGAACTTCCAAAAGACCCTGTTTGTGCTGTTAGTTTAGATGCAATTAAAGCAGCTATTTTCCCTGTAAAAACAGACTATTTGTATTTTGTAAGGGATAAAAGAACAGGTAGGCATAGTTTTTCAAGTGATTATAAAAGTCATGTAAATAATATTAATAAAAACAGATATGTAAAACCTCCAAAAAAAGAGATAGAGAAAAGAGTATTTCCTGAAAAAAGTGATACAAAAACAAACAATAGTGTAAAATCTCTTTGGAACTCAGTTAAATAATTGTGAAGTTATGAAACAGCATTTTTAAACTGTTTCATATTAGCAATTTATTTAAAATATTATGATAGAAAAAATGCTAATATACTTTCACGATAAAATTTTAACTAACCAAGGAACTAAAAAATGTCAAAAATCATTTACACAAAAGTTGATGAAGCTCCAGCTTTAGCTACTTATTCATTTTTACCAATAATTGAAGCTTTTACAAAAAGCTCAGGTATAGAAATGGTATCAAAAGATATCTCATTAGCAGGAAGAATTATTGCTAACTTTCCTGAAAACTTAACAGAAGAGCAAAAAATTGGTGATGCTTTAGCAGAACTTGGTGAAATGACTCAAGACCCAGCTTGTAATATTATTAAATTACCAAACGTTTCAGCTTCTATTCCTCAATTAAAAGCTGCAATTGCTGAATTACAAGCAAAAGGTTACAATGTACCTAATTATGATGAATCAGAAGAGATCACAGCTAGATACTCAAAAATCTTAGGTTCAGCTGTTAATCCTGTATTAAGAGAAGGAAATTCAGATAGAAGAGCTCCAGGTGCTGTTAAAAATTATGCTAGAAAAAACCCACATAGAATGGGTGCTTGGGCAAAAGACTCTAAAACTGATGTTGCTCATATGAGTGAGGGTGATTTTTATGGTTCTGAACTTGCAACTACTATGAGCGAAGCTGATGATGTAAAAATCTCTTTCTTTGATGAAGCTGGTACTGAAACTGTATTAAAAGCATCTACAAAATTAGAAGCTGGTGAAATTATTGATGCAACTGTTATGAGTGCAAAAGCATTACAATCATTTTATCAAGATGCTATTGATGAAGCTAAAAAAAGAGATGTATTATTATCACTACACTTAAAAGCTACTATGATGAAAGTATCTGATCCTATTATGTTTGGATTTGCTGTTAAAGTATATTTCAAAGATTTAATTGCTAAACATGGTGAATTATTTGACTCTTTAGGTGTTAATTTCAACAATGGAATTGGTGATTTATACTCTAAATTAGACCAAGTAGATGCTGCTAAAAAAGCTGAAATTTTAGCTGATATTGATGCTGTTTATGCTTCTCAACCAAAATTAGCAATGGTAAACTCAGCTAAAGGAATTACTAATTTACATGTTCCATCTGATGTTATTGTTGATGCTTCTATGCCTGCTATGATTAGAGGTGGTGGAAAAATGTGGAATGCTGATGATAAAGAAGAAGATACTTTAGCAATGATTCCTGATAGATGTTATGCTAGATCATTCCAAGCTGTTATTGAAGATTGTAAAGAGAATGGTGCATTAGACCCAACAACTATGGGAACAGTTCCAAATGTTGGTTTAATGGCTAAAAAAGCTGAAGAGTATGGTTCACATGATAAAACTTTCCAAGCAAAAGCTAAAGGTCAAATCAAAGTAATCAACAAAGCTGGTGAAGA
>CBFIGT010000143.1:0-5308 GCA_965662175.1 Arcobacter sp.
TAAAAATGTTTCTAGGAAAACAAGTATTAAAATAAGAATCAATGGAGCTAAATCCATACCACCAAAAACAGTCGGAACATATCTTCTTATAAAAGCATATGCAGGTTCTGTTAATCTATATAACATTTGAACTATTGGATTATAAGGATCAGGTCTAACCCAAGAAATTAAAGCTGAAATAATCACAACCCATTTATATAAAAATATAACACTCATTACAACTGTAGCAATTGAGCCAATTAATGCATCTATCATTTTACAATCTCTTTCGTATAGTTTTTAATTAAAGAATAAATTTTAGATAAATCAGGACCTTCAAAAGAGCCTGTTAGGGCAAATCTTAAAGGTTTAGATAATCTATCTTTATTTAAATCTGTGTTTTCACAAATATATTTTTCTACATCACTTAAATCTTTTAGAAATGGAGCATTTTTTAAGCACTCTTTGATTTTGTTTAACTCATCTTTAGAATCACTAGAAGAGTTTTTTGAAGCAAATATTGTATCAATTTTTGCTTTTATCTCTTTAATAGTATTGCACTCTTCTAAATAAAGTTTCCCAAGTTTTCCAATATCATTATCAGCAAAACCTAAAATCTTAGAAAATCTCATCTCATCAATCTCTTCTAGGTGTTTTTTATTAATAAGTTTTAATTTTTCTAAATCAAACTTTTCAGCTGAATTTGAAATATTTTTAATATCAAACCATGAAATTGCTTCTTCAATAGTAAAAATCTCTTTAGGGGTTTTATTTCCTAAAACTACTAAGTAATTAGCAATAGCACTTGGTAAATAACCCTCATCTATTAAATCTTTTATTTTTATATTACTATCATCAATAGAAGAAATATGTGTATATTCAATGTTTTTATCATAATTTAATTGATTTCTTACATATATCTGTCTTGGGGTATCGGCAATATATCTTTCATCTCTAATAACTCTACTTATATCATAAAGTATATCTTCAATAGCACAAGCATAATTATAAGTGGCTGTTTTATCATGGTTTAAAATAACAAATGAATCTACTTCAAAAGGTTTAAAAGATAGTTCACCTTTTATTGCATCTGTAAATTTTATTGTTTCTTCTGGTTTTTTAATTCTTACTGTAAATGGTGCATTGCAGTTTAAAACAGTTTCATCTGATAGTGTTTCACAAAATCCATCATAACTATAAACTTTTCCTTTTTTTTCAGCTTTAATTTTTAATTCTAAAAGTTTTTCATCAGAACAAAAACATGCATAAGCTTTTTTTTGAGACATTAATTGCATAGTCATTTTTTGATGATATTTTAAGTTTTCACTTTGATAAACTACACTTTTATGCTCTATTGAAAAGAGATTTAATAACTCTAAAATCTCTTTCTCTTTTCCCTCAATATTTTTTTCTTTATCTAAATCTTCTATACTAACTAATAAATCTTCATTAACTTGCTTTGAAATAATATAATTAAATAAAGCAACTCTTAAATCTCCTAAACTCATATCTTTTGTTGGACTTTGTGCAAATCTTAACAATCTTATTTCCTTACTATTGAAAATGATAAATTTTTTATTTCACTATGTAGTTTAATATATTCATTAATCTCATCTAGTGTTAATTTTTCTATTTCTTCTAACTCTTTATTAGAATAATCTTGCTCTAAACCTCTATAATATAGTGTAAAAGCACGATTTAGTCTTTGACTTAGAGTCTCAACTCTCAAGGGTTCACTTCCTGTTAAAAAGTTTTTAGCTGCATTTAGCTCATCTTGTGTAATACCTTTTTTTACAAACTCTTTTACAATTTTTTCAACTAACTCTTTAGCTTCATTAGCTGTTTCATTTTTAGTTTGTAAATAACCTGTAAAATATGAGTGAGATTTATTTATAGAAATTTGTCCATAAGCACTATAGGCTAAACCTCTTTTTACTCGTATCTCTTCCATTAATCTTGAACCAAAACCACTTCCTCCAAGTACAAATGAAGCAACTTTAGCTATATAGTTTTTTTTGTCATTAACTTCTGTATTAAATGGACTAGCAAAATAGATATAAGCTTGTTCTGTCTCTTTTTCTAAAATATTAACTACTTTTTCATTTGATGCTTTTATAGTTGTTAAATCTGATTCTTTCCCTTCTTTTAAGCTTTTAACTAAAGGTAAAATATCATTTTTTAAATCATTTAATTCAATATCTCCACCTGCAACGATAATTAAATTATCAAGTGTTAAAGTTGAAGAAATAAACTCTTTAACATCCTCTAATTGGATTTTATTTATAGATTCAATTGTTCCACTTGATGGATTTTCCAAAGCTGTATCTTTGAAAACTATTTTATTTAATTCATTTCTTGATACATAATCAAAATCATTCTCTTTTCTTTTTAAAGAGCCTATTAATATGGTTTTTACTTTATTTAAACTCTCTTCTTTATAGTTTGGTGATTTTAAAAGTTCATTTAATAACTCTAATCCATTTTTATATACATCTGTTATTGAAGATAATTCAATTACAAAAGTCTCAAAACCATGAGAAACAGTTAAAGAAATAGCTAAACTCTCTAATTTTTCAGCAAATTTAACACTTCCATCCTCTAAAGTTCCTTCATTTAGAACCCTTGAAGCTAAAGCAGCTAATCCACTTTTTTCTCCATCTTTAATATAACCACTATTTTTAAAAACTAATTGTAAATTAAATGTTGGTAATGAATTTTGTTTTTCAAAAATTATTGGTATATTTTTATTTTCTATTTGTAAATGCTCAATTTGCGCACCCATTAAAATTCCTTGTATAAATACTAATATTAATATTATTTGTTTCATTGAAGGTTAAAACCTTTCTAAAATCTCATAAGCAGTATTTCTTTTAGCTGGATTTTCTCCAACATCTTTTATTAAATCTATCATCTGCTGTTGATTCATGCAATTTGTAGCTCCTGCTGCTGCTACAACATTCTCTTCCATCATCGTACTTCCTAAGTCATTTGCACCAAATTTAAGTGCCATTTGACCAATATAACTTCCCTGTGTAACCCAAGAGCTTTGAATATTATTTACATTATCTAAATAAAGTCTTGAAACAGCCAAAAGCCTTAAATATCTATTTGATGATTGGGGTTTAATATCAGGAATCTCTTCTATTAACTTTGTGTTTCCACTTTGAAATGACCACATAATAAAAGCTCTAAATCCACCCGTTTCATCTTGTAATTGTCTAATTAAATCCCAATGTTCAATAATCTCTTCATCAGTTTCAACTGTACCAAACATCATAGTTGCTGTTGTTTTCATACCAATTGAGTGTGCAAGTCTATGAACTTCCAACCATTGGGCAGCATCAATTTTTTTAGGTGCAATTATATCTCTTACTCTATCAGATAAAATTTCAGCACCAGCTCCTGGAATTGAGCTAAGTCCTTTTGCTTGTAATCTTTTTAAAACATCCAAAATAGAGATTTTAGAAACTTTTGCAATATAAACAATTTCTATTGCTGAAAAAGAGTGTAGGGTAATTTGTGGAAATTTTGTATGAATATGTTCAACTAAATCTTCATAATAATCAATCTTTAGTTTTGGATGAACTCCACCTTGCATAAGTATTTGTGTTCCACCAATTTCTAATAACTCTTCAATTTTTTTATCAATTTCATCATATGTTAAAACATATGAATCATCATCTCGTCCATGTCTATAAAATGCACAAAATTTACAATCAACCCAACAAACATTTGTATAGTTGATATTTCTATCAACTACGAAAGTAGTTACTTTCTTGGGATGAAGTTCTTCTTTTCTTTTTGTAGCCATTTCACCTAATTCAATTAAAGAGGCATTTTGAATTAAATTCAATGCCTCTTCTTTTGTAATTCTTTTTGTAGTATTCATTTTTTTTACCATTTTATACTCTTTTATTAAAATGTTGAACCTAATGAGAATTCAAATGAAGATGTTTTATCTTCTGATTTAGCATCAAGTGCTTGTGAGAAGATAAACTGAAGAGGTCCAAATGGTGAAATCCACTCTAATAAAGCACCTGTTCCGCTTCTTTGAATCTCTGACATTGAATCTTCACCAATCATACCATAGTCATAAAATAGACCCCATCTCATTTTTGATTTTGGAACTAATGGAAATGATAATTCAATAGAGTTTGTAAACATCTGTTTGTAAACAGTATTTTTTGCTAAACTATCTTCAGGTCCAAAGGCATAAGACTCATATCCTCTTAAAGTTTTTGGACCTCCCATATAAAATGAGTCCCCACGTGTAAGTTTTCCATTATCAATCAAAAAGTTTAAGTTAGCTCTGTATCTAAAAATCCAATCACTATCAATATAATCTTCTAAAGATTTAAAATATCTAAAGTTTGACATACTTTTCATATAGTTTGAATCTCCACCAAGACCAGCTATCTCAAATGAAGTTCCAGCTTTAATACCACTTCTTGGAAGTTGATAATCATCTGTATTATTAAAGTTAAGATAAGGAGTAATAGAACTTGTTATATAATCTTGGTTATAAGATTCTATAGTTGGAGAGTTAGCACTTGAGTCTGTATCTTCATAATTTTCCTCAATCATATCAAATCTATATTTTGCACCTGCATAAAGATTTCTCATAACCTCTTTTCCGGCACTAACAGAAAAACCATTTGATATTTTTGTTAAATCATAATCACCATCAGTTGTACCTGAATATGAGATTTCATCTTCACTATTGTGAATTTCCACTGTACCTGTATATTTACTATCATAAATAGCTGGATTTGTTAAAGATAATGAGTAGTTTTGACTTTTTTCAGAAAAATCAACAAAAACACCAACTGCAAGTCCTGAACCAAATACATTTTTTTCATTTATTCCTGCATTAATTAAAAGACCATCATAAGAACCATATCCTCCACCAAGAGTAATATTACCTGTTGCTGTCTCTTTGATTTTTACAACTAAATCCATGCTTTCATCAGTTAATCTTTTTTCTTCAATTGTTACATCTTCAAAGAAACCTGTTCTTTTTAGTTTGTTTTTAGACTCTTCAAAATCAGTTAAACTATATAAATCTCCATGGGCTAAGTAAACATCTCTTCTAATTACTCTATCTAAAGTTCTACTATTTCCTGAAATAATTACATCATTTATATATACTTTTTTTCCAGGGATAATATTAAATATTACATCTGTAGTTGATTTTTCTTGATTCTTTTTTAAATCATATTTTATTTGAGTAAAGGCATAACCTAAATCAGCAACTTTACGTTTTAAAAACTCAACATCTTTTCTTAATTTATCAATATTAAAAACTTCATCTTTTTTTAGTTTTAATTCA
>CBFIGT010000144.1:0-5271 GCA_965662175.1 Arcobacter sp.
ACTAATACCTCTGTTTGTTCAATTCTTTTACCAACACCAACTGAACCATTTATATAAACCCGAGTTGTATCAAAATCGGGTAAAAATTGAAACCTAGAACTCATAGCAATACTTATTGTTAGAATAATAATTGAGATAAGCATAACTATCATTGAAATATATTTTTTTTCAAGTAAAAAACTTAAAACAGTTCTATAAATTTTTTTATTCCAGTCCCAAATTTTGTCAGCTTTTTTCTCTTTGGTATGCACATTAAATATCTGTTTAGCATGTAAAGGTAAAAAGAAAAATGCTTCAATAAGTGAAGACAAAAGTAAAATAGTAATCATAATAGGAAGTATTTTCATAAACTTTCCTACCTCACCTGTCATCAATAAAATTGGTAAAAAAGCAAAAATAGTAGTTGCTGTTGCTGTTAAAACAGCTGGATAAACCTCTAAAGCACCATCAAGAGCTGCTTTAAATCTATCTTTTCCCATCTCCATATGACGATAAATATTTTCACCCACAACAATAGCTTCATCAACTAACATACCAAGTGCAATTAAAGCACCCAAAAGGGAAAGCATATTTAAGCTATATCCTAAATATTCAGCATAAATAAGTCCTATCATAAATGATGTTGGAATTCCTATTGCAATTACAGCTGCAATTCTTATATTAATAAAGAAAAATAGAGCAAGAAAAAGTAAACAAAGTCCAAATAAAATATTTGAAACAACAGTATTTAGCCTATTTTTAATCCAAACAGAGGTATCTGTATGTGTTGCAAACTTAAGTTCAGGATAGTTTTTCTTATACTCTTTTAAAAGTGTCTTAATATCTTTTACAAGCTCAATAGCATCACCTGTTTCACTCTTATTTATACCAATTGAAACATCTTTATTTCCATTAAAATGAGAGATATTATTTACATCTGAGAGTTTATATGAAACATCAGCAATATCTTTTAAATAAATTTTTGATTTGATAGTTTTAAAATGCTATTTTTTATATTTTTTATATCTTTTTCACCATTGAAAGTACTCAAATAGTAGTGTCTTGTATCATCTTTTATAATTCCAGCTGGAAAAATAGAGCTTAGATTTTGGACAGCTGTGATTACCTCTTGTAAGTTTAAACCATAGGCTACTATTTTTGTTTCATCAAACTTTATTAGTAACTCTTTATCACTATCTCCCCAAATAGAGATATTACTTAAATCACCCATTTTTGCTAAAGATGATTTTAGCTCATCAGCCACAACTAAAAGCTCTTCAATATCTTTATCACCATAAACAACAACAGTAATAAGAGGAATTGCATGAACTAACTCTTTTACTATTGGTTCATCCATATCAGAGGGAAAATTAGTTTTTGTTTTAGTTACAATATCTTTTACATCATCAATAACATCATCTGTTTTAAAACCTTTTTTCAACTTAATAGTAATGGAAAATGAACCATTTTTAATAACAGAACTAATATCATCAGCTTCATCTAAAGATGAGAGTTCATCTTCTAAATCCTCAACAGCCATCTTATCAAGTAAATCAGAACTAGCACCCGAATAAGAACCACTAATAACAACACTATCTAAAGTAGCAGGTGGAAATATCTCTTTTGGAATTTTGTTATATGAAAAAATAGCTAAAACAAATAAAAAAAGTAAAAGAAGATGATTTAATATTGGTTTTCTAAGCCCAAACTCAATTATATATTTAATCATTTTTCTTCCAAATTATGTATAAATAGTGAATCAATAATTTGATTTTTAAACTTCATATCTTCTAATTGTTGTTGTAAAAATCGATTTTCCTCTTTCAAAGATACATAGTTTGCATATAGTTTATTTATATCTTTACTAGTATAATAAATATTATTTGCTAAATATATTTTTGGCACAAACAGCACCAAAGATATAATCAAAAAAGATAAAACAATAAAAAGTGATTTTTTTGCATCTAGTTTAATCAAATTTAAAAACCCTTAATTTGGAACTTCTACTTCGAGGATTAATTTTTATCTCCTCTTTTGATGGAATAATTGGCTTTTTGGTAATAACTTTACCTAAAGCATTATTATTTCCACACTCACATCTCATAATATCACTTGGACAAATACAATTTTTACTCCACTTTTTAAAATAGTTTTTAACTATTCTATCTTCAAGGGAGTGAAAAGAGATAATTGCAACCAAACAATCTTTTGGTTTAAGCTCTTCAATTGAATCAAAAAGTCTTTCTAAAACTCCAAGTTCATCATTAACTTCAATTCTTATAGCTTGAAAAGGCAGCGTTGCTGGATGAAGTTTACCTTTATGCATCTTTTTTGATAAAAAAGTTGCTAACTCTTTTGAGCTTGAAAAAGGTCTATTATTTACAATAATAGAAGCAACTTTTTTATACTCTTTAACCTCTCCATACTCTTTGAAAATCTTTTCTAATTCATTTTGAGAATAAGTATTTACAACAGTTGAAGCATCTAAAGTTTGCTCTTGATTCATCCTCATATCTAAAGTTTCACTTTCAAAACCAAAACCCCTATCCTCTTTATCAAGTTGTAAAGAAGATACACCAATATCAGCTAAAATACCTTTTATAGGATAATCTTTGAAGCTATTTAATACTGTTTCAAAATTACCTTTATTAAAAGTCACCCTATTTAAAAATGGCTCTAATCTCTTTTTTGAAAAAGCTAAAGCCTCATTATCTTGGTCATTACATATTAATTTTACACTTTCATTTTGTTTTAAAAGCCCCTCACTATGTCCTGCATAACCTAAGGTACAATCTATTATATACCCATTATCTATATTTTCGAAGACTTCTAGTGTCTCTTTATATAAAACAGGTATGTGAGGAATATTCATTAAAAAGGTCCTTATTATTTTTTATATATAATACCCAAATCTATATTTAAGGCATTTTAAAATGATTGATCAAAATCACGTAGAACAATTAAGTAAGTTATCTCTTACCCTATTTAGAAAAAACTTTTTTGGAATTTATCATGGTTCTATTTCAACAAAATTAGATTATAAAACTTTTATGATAAATACCTCTGACGCAATTTTTGATGAAATGTCAGAAAAATCATTTTGTGTTTTAAATATGTCAAATAAAGATTATAGATGGAAAATTGCAAGTATTGAAGCACATATTCATGCAACTATTTATAATAATATCCATGAAGCAAAATATATAGCCTTTGGTGTACCAATTTATACAACAGCATATACTTTTGACCATGAAGAGATAGTTTTAGATGACTATTTTGGAAAAACAACCTTTGGCACAATAAAAGTTTTCGACCCAGGAGATTTTTCAACTTGGTATAACAGAAATGCTTTAGAGATAACAAAATACTTAAAAGAAACAAATAATCATGTAATGGTAATCAAAGGTATTGGTACTTATGTTTATGATAGAGATATTAATGAATTAGTCAAAAAAGTTGCAATAATTGAAAACAGTTGTAGGCTACTTAGCATCAAATCTAGTTTCAAATCTAACAATTAAAATTATTTTTTGTTATAATTGCCAAAATATAGGCAATTCTTTATATCTTTTAGCTATTTTAAAGTTTAAATACTATAAAGTTTTGGTAACTTTAATCTCAAACAAGGAGTTCTTCAATGAACAAAGCTGAATTTATAGACGCAGTAGCTGCAAAAGCTGGATTATCAAAAAAAGACGCAAAGTGTGCAGTTGATTCTGTTTTAGATACAATTACTGAAACTTTAGTTAAAAGAGAATCAGTTAGTTTTATCGGATTTGGAACATTTTCTACAGCTGATAGAGCTGCTAGAACTGCAAAAGTTCCAGGAACAGATAAAACTGTTGATGTTCCTGCTACTACTGTTGCTAAATTTAAAGTTGGAAAAGCTTTAAAAGAAGCTGTAGCTAAATAACCCATTTTTAGTCACTCTCAAAACCCACTCATTTTGAGTGGGTTTTTTTTACTTCAAAATTTCAAAATATAACTTTTGATAACTTACTTGTTTAAAACTACTATTTTAATACTACATTTCTTATATTTAATTTAAACTAGAAGTAATTATTCATTGTTAATTACTTTTACAATTAATAATTAACTATTTTCTTCTTAGTATATAAAATTATTATATAGATTTTTATAATATAAATAACTATAAAATAGCCATTAGTAATATTATTTAATAGTACACTTGTATTATTATATTTTTAAATTAATAATTAAACAAAAAAATTACTTTTTAGTTATTTTGAGACTTTTTAGAAACTTTTTTATTATATAATTTGCATAAATTTTTTTAACAAGGATTAAAAATGGAAACAAATATTGTTCTTAAGATAGGTAATTTGGAATTAACATTAGAACAAGCAATAGAAAATGGTATTGCTCATGTTTTAAATGGTAAGATTTATATAACTGCTGATAAAAGTATTCAAATAACACTACCAAAAGGTATGATTCTTTCTAAAAATAAAGTTTTACTTTTAGAAAATGGGGAAGATGTTGAAGTTGATATTTTAGGACAAGATGGAGAGATTATTCATCTTGTTTTAAAAGGGATGGGAGATATAATAGCAAGATTTGATCCTACTGATAATGAAGTTCCTCCTTTTCAAGTTTTTCAATTAGGTGAACAAAAACTTGCTTTTGCAACTCTTGACCAATTAACTCCTGCAGCTGCTGCTGGTAATGAAGCTCCTGTTAATAATCCAGCTTCACAACAAGAAGATAGAGCACCTGAAGAAGCTGTTCAAACTAATCCAGATGAAAATGCTGTTCCAACTAATCCTACTACTCCAGATGAAATAATTCCTGAAGAGACTCCAACAAATAATCAAATTACAGAAGATACAAATGAAGAAGAAACACCAGCGACTCCAACTAGTGCAACTTTTACAGGAGATGTTCTAGCTAGTTTAACAGAAGACAATGCTACAACAACTTTTAATGGTACTGTTTCTGCAACATCAAATTTAGGTGTAGCATTAACATTTGTTGCTAAAACTGTTACAGGAATTTACGGAACATTTACTATTAACACAAATGGTACATGGACATATGAAATAAATAATGTAAGCGCAGGTACACAAGGTTTAGCGCAAGATGCACTTTCAAGAGAAGCATTTACTATTAATACATTAACAGGCGGTTTTTCTTCTATTATAAATATTAATTTAACTGGTACTAATGATACTCCGCTTATTGATTCTATTACAGCTGTTAATGCAAACGAAGACGATTCTATTATTTCAGGAACTGTTACTTCATCTGATGTTGACAATGGTGCAACTGCAA
>CBFIGT010000145.1:0-5245 GCA_965662175.1 Arcobacter sp.
AGATGACCAATATGGAGATGAAGTTATTAATATAATAACAAACTCTACAAACTATTCAATAAAAGGTCTAAATACAAAAGAGATATCCCAAGAACTTTTTAATGAATTACAAGCAAATACTCTAAGTACAAAAGAGGAGATTGATGCAGCTATTGATAGTGTAAATAAAGCTATTGATAAAAGTTTGATTTTTTCTAATAATTATGAAGAGTTACAAAAAGATATGAAACAAAATGCTCGTTCAATTTTAAATGAACAATTAAATCTTTTAAAAGAGAATTCAAAACTAAAAGACTCAAACTTTGGAACAGATATAAATGATTTTTCAAAAACAAGTATTTCTTCAAATTTAGGTCATTTAGCAGCCTCACAAGCACATATAATACAAGAACAAAGCAGTAAGTTATTAGCTTAACTTAATAGCTTCGTTTATAGCAACACCCTCTCTTAAACCATCATCAAAAACTATAGAAATATTTTTATTTAGAATTTCATAAAATGCCCTATAAATAAAAACACCTGATTCAATATAATCACCTCTACCCGTACCCACTAACTCTAATATCTCTTTTTCATTTAAGCTGCTAAATAGTTTTAGAAAAGAGTCTAACTCCTTTAACGTTAAAGTTGTTCCATTAACTAAAGCTCTGTCATAAGAGGCAAAATCTAAACCAAGCTTAACAGCTGCAACTGTTGTTGGAGTTCCAGCTGTTGCAACAAATTGAAAATCACTTAAATCCATATCTAAAGATAAAATAAACTCTTTAATTTCCTCTTTTTTTAGCTCTAAAAACTTTAACAACTCTTCTGTATTTGAGCTTTTTTGAGCTAGAGTTATTATTCCTAAATCAAAACTTTTGGAGTGATTTATATTGTCATTATTTATTATTAATTCAGTAGAACCACCACCAATATCTATAAGCAAAAACTTCTTTGAGTTAACTTTTTCTCTTTTTAATGCATATTTAATAGCTAAAAGAGTTAGTTTAGCCTCTTCAATCCCATCAATTATTCTAAAGTTTAAATCACATTCATCTTTGAATTTTTTTAATACTTCATTAGAATTTTTAGCTTTTCTCATAGCAGCAGTTGTTACGCAAATAGCATCACTTGGATTATAATTTAATCTTTCTATTGATCTTTTTACAGCTTGAACCACTCTATTTTGAGCTTCTGGGGAAATTTTTTTAGTTTTTTCCAAACCATCTGCCATACCAACAACCTCTTGGTACTCATCTATAATCTTATGATTTTCTCCATCATATAATAAAACCCTAAAGGAATTAGAGCCTAAATCAATTGTTACTATCATTATGGATGTGGTATTTTAAGTTTAGAGTTTAATAAATATCCAATTACTATCATTAAAACTAAAACAGCTGTTTCAGGTAAAATACCTGTTAACCAAACTAAATATACAATAAATAATAAAATTGCACCAAGTGGTGTTGGAACGCCTGTAAAATATTTAGCAACAGTACCCTCTTCTGATTCAATATTAAATTTAATTAATCTTCTAAGACCTGAAATAATATAAAAAATAAAAGTGAATGCAACTAAAATCATATTTAAATTAGCTTCATTTCCATCTATTATTGCAAAATATATATACATACTTGGAACAATAACAAAAGATAAAAAATCAGCATAAGAGTCTAGTTGTATACCAAACTCAGTTGATAAGTTATATTTTCTAGCAATTTTTCCATCAACTATATCAAAAGCACCTGCTATCCAAGCAAAAAGCGCAGCTCCTACAAACTCACCATGTGTAATAAAATATATCGCTAAAATACCAGCTGATATATTAAAAAAAGTAGCTAAATTTGCCAAATTAAAATGATTATATTTATCAAATAAAAAATTCAAAATCTTCCCTTTAAATTGTATATTGGTTTCTACCATTTTGTTTAGATTTATATAAATTTTCATCAGCCATTTTATAAAGTCTATTAGATGATGTATTATCCCCTGCTTTATAAATAACAGCTCCAATAGATATAGTTACAAATTGACTAACTGTAGAGCTTTTATGCTCTATTTTTAAATCTAAAACTCTTTTGTTTATATGTTTTAAACAAATTTCTAATATTTCCTCATTAATATCAAATAAAATAGCTCCAAACTCTTCCCCACCAAGTCTAAAAACATATTCATACTTTTTATTAAAATATTTTTTTAACTCACTCGAAACACTTTTCAAAGTTAAATCACCTAAATCATGTCCGTAAGTATCATTGTATTGCTTAAAAAAATCAATATCAAACATTATAAAAGCTGTTTGCCAATTGTTTGCATTTGATACATTTGGAATATTATCAAAAATTGTATCAAAATATCCTCTATTATATAATAATGTCATAGAATCTGTTATAGATTCTATTTTATATCTCTTGTTTAAAACCTGAAGTTGGTTATCTTTTTTGATAATACTAAATGTTAAATAACTAATAATTGCAAAGGAAAAAATGACAAGGGCGATAATATTGTAAAAAAGTAATTTTTTCATATTTTCATATTTTTCTAAAAAATCTTTTCTCTGTTTTTGAGCATTATATACTTCATAATCTATCAAAAAACCTATCTTTTGTATCATTATTGTATATTTCATTGTATTTTTATCCATAAATGATATTTTAATATCTTCATTTATTGCATTTATAACTTTTCTTTCTGCTACTGTTTTATAAGACTTATAATAAAAATCCCAATCTTTTTTTATATCTCTTATTGATTTATTAATAGAACATAATTTTTCTTGGTTTTGTAAACAAATTATCATATCTTTATAATTTGAGGAGATATTTTGAAGATTTTTAACGGGTACAAAGTTTCCAAAATACATATTATCAATCTGTTTTTTCAAGTTCTCTATTTGAGAATTAAATATAAAACTAGCACTTGTTAACATCATAACAATAGTTATCAAAAGAAGCAAAAGTTTAAAGCTTACGGAGTTTAATATACGTTTTTTCATTATTAAATTATATTTAAATTAATATTAAATCATCATTTTAAGTGATAATTTTATCTTAACTATGATTTGGATATAATCGCGATTTTAAAGAAAGGTTTTATTTTGTTAAATTTAAAAGATACATTTATTGGAAATAGTATAAAAAGTGATGTTTTATCAGGAATAGTTGTGGCAATTGCCCTTGTACCTGAAGCAATTGCTTTTTCAATTATCGCTGGAGTTTCACCATTAGTTGGTCTATATACAGCTTTTATTTTAGGTCTAATCACTGCAATTATTGGTGGAAAAGCAGGAATGATTTCAGGAGCTACAGGTGCTGTTGCGGTTGTTTTAGTTGGACTTGGAATAAAAGTAAAAGAGGCACTTCCCCCTGAAACTTTAAATGCATTAACTCAAAATGGTGAATTAACAAGTTATATTCTTCAATATATTTTATTAGCAACAATAATAGCAGGTATTTTACAAATATCTGTTGGAGTTTTGAAATTAGGAAAACTAATAAGACTTGTACCCCAACCTGCAATGTATGGTTTTGTAAATGGTTTAGCAATAGTTATTGCAATGGCACAGTTTCCTTTATTTGAGGGTGAAAATTGGATTATGTATGTTTTAGTTTTAGCTACTATGATAATTGTTAAGTTTTTTCCAAAAGTATCAAATGCTATTCCCTCAGGACTTGTAGCTATTGTTGTTATTTCAGTTATTGTTATTGGATTAGATTTAGATACAAAAAGAGTTGGAGATTTAGCAAATATTTCAGGGGATTTACCTAGCTTTGCAATGCCAACAATTCATATTGATTTAAACTCTATTGCTACTGTTTTACCTTATTCTATATTAGTGGCACTTGTAGGACTTATTGAATCACTTTTAACTCTATCTGTTTTAGATGAAATGGGTGGAAAAAGAGGAAGTGGAAATCAAGAGTGTATTGCTCAAGGTGTAGGTAATGTAACTTGTGGTTTCTTTGGTGGAATGGCTGGTTGTGCTATGATTGGACAATCTATTATTAACTTTTCAAATGGTGGATGGGGAAGATTATCAGCCTTAACAGCATCTCTTTTATTAATCTCTTTTGTTGTTTCATTATCTGGATTTATTGCAATGATTCCTGTTGCTGTATTAGTTGGAATTATGTTTATGGTTTCAATTGGAACATTTGAGTGGGAGAGTGGAAATAGAATTAGATTTATGCCAAACAGTGATAAATTTGTACTAGTAGCTGTTACTATTATCACTATTTTTGCAGACCTTGCTATTGCTGTTATTACAGGTATTATTATCTCAGCACTTGTATTTGCGTGGAATCATGCAAAAATGAGATCAAGAGTTTATAAAGAAGATGATAATACAAAAATTTATGAGTTTGATGGACCGCTATTTTTTGGTTCAACAACTTCATTTTTTGAATTATTTGATACAAAACATGACCCTGAAAATATTATTTTAGATTTTAAAAATGCTAGAGTTATGGATATTTCAGGTGTTGAGGCTATTGATAATATAACTAAAAAATATGCAGATATGGGTAAAAAGCTTACCATTAGACATTTAAGTGAAGATTGTAAAAAAATACTTAAAGATGCAGGTCCTTTTTGTACTTATGAAGAGAATGACCCTAAATACAAAGTAGCAATTGATTACTAAAAGAAAAAATTTCTTTTAGTAATCTAAATAAAAACTTATTTTAAAAATATAATATTATTTTATTGGCTTTTTTTATAATATTGTGATATCATTTTATTATCTTTTGATGAAAGGAGTCTTTATGAATATCTCAAACAATTTAAACAGCATGCATGTTCAAGAAATGAGAATGAACAGTTTAGCTAAAAATATTGCTGAAACTGCAAACTTTATACAAGACCCTGAATTACAAGAGATTAGTCAAAATCTTATTGACTCTATTACCCAGCAAATACCTACAAAAATAGCTTATGAAGTTCAGGGTAATGCTATAAAAACTCAAGATGAGATATTTGCTTCTACTATAAATATTAAGGCTTAATTTATGGATAAAATAAAAGTTGTTTGCCCATTTTGTAATGGGGTTAATTCAATACCAAAAAAAGATTCATATAAAGTTGCTAATTGTGGTAAATGTAAAGAATCACTTTTACATACTAAACCAATAGATTTAGATGAATCAAATTTTGATACACAAATTGTAAACTCTGATATTCCTGTAATTGTTGATTTTTGGGCACCTTGGTGCGGTCCTTGTAAAATGTTTGGACCTATTTTTGAAGAACAAAGTAAAAAATATCC
>CBFIGT010000146.1:0-2707 GCA_965662175.1 Arcobacter sp.
GAAACATTTAACAAGCTCATAGCTCAAAGAATAAAGTGGGAAAAAGAGCTGCTTATCTTAAATGAAAAAAACATAAATAGTATGCAAGAGAGACTAAAAACAAAAGTTTTATATGAGCTTATTGTAAATAGTATTCAAGAAGCAATTATCTTAATAGATAAAGAGTTTAAAATACTATTAGCAAACAAAGTTTTTTATGAACTTGCAAATATAAAAGATGTCAACAATGAAAAAAATCTAAAAAAGATTCTTGGTAAAACTACACTTAAAGAGCTTTTGGCAAAAATAGATACAAAGCATATATTAGAGGGAAAAGTAAGTCATATATCTGATTGGTTTTATATACAAGGTAATAAATATTTTCTTGAAATTAATTTTTATCCATTTTATAATGAAATAGAGAATAAAAGTGCAAATAATATTTTAATTACAATTAAAAACCTAAGCGATGAAAAAATATTAGAAGAAAAAAACAAAAAACAAGAAGATTTAATTTATCAGCAATCAAAACTAGCCTCAATGGGAGAAATGATAGGAGCAATTGCTCACCAATGGAGACAACCTTTAGGTTCTATAGGAGCATATCTTATAAATCTTGAAGAGGCTTATGATTATAATGAGTTAACAAAAGAGTATCTAACAAAACAGTTAAATGGTGCCCAAAAAAATCTTATATTTATGTCAAAAACAATTGATGATTTTAGAAACTTTTTTTCACCAAATAAAAATAAAATAGATTTTTCTATTAAAGCTTCACTAAAAGATGCAATGTCAGTTTTAAAAGCACAATTAGATGATAACTTTATAGATATCAAATTTTTAATAGATAAAAAAGAGATAAATAAACTTGAAAACAGTAAAGAGTCTGATAAAGAATATTTAGTTAATGGATATCCAAATGAGTTTACACAAGTTATAATGAATATCTTTTCAAATGCAAAAGATGCAATAAATGATGCTGTAAAAAGAAAAGATTTAGTTGAGGGTGATGGTTTAATATTTGTTAATCTTTTTAAGAATAATAAAAATATAATTTTAGAAATAGAGGACAATGGTGGAGGAATAGCTCCTGAAATATTAAATAGAATATTTGAACCTTATTTTACTACAAAAGAAGAGGGAAAAGGTACAGGTATAGGTCTTTATATGAGTAAGCAAATTTGTGAAAAAAATATGCACTGCTCTTTAGAGGTTTCAAATGGCTCTTGTGGTGCAAAATTTAAAATTAAAATGGAAAGAGTGATAATAAATGAGTGATGAAAAAACAGAACTAATAATGAAAAGCCTAAAGCTTTTATATGTTGAAGATGAAGAAACATTAAGAGAGCAGCTTTTAGAATCTTTTAAAAGAAAATTTATAAATATTATTGTTGCTACAAATGGATTAGAGGGTTTAGAAGCTTATAAAAATGAAAAACCTGATTTAATAATAACAGATATTAAAATGCCAAAAATCAATGGTTTAGATATGATTGAAACTATTAGACAACTTGATACAGATATTCCTATTATAGTTACAACTGCCTTTAGTGACTTAGAAAATATTAGAAAAGCTATAGAACTAGGTGTTGATAGATTTATACAAAAACCACTAAGTAGAAAAGAGCTAGATAATGCTTTAAGAAAATCCACCCTTGCCATAATAAAACAAAAAGAGATAGATGATAAAAAACGTATTATAGATACTATTTTAGGCTGGAATCCTTTTTTCTCAATTATTTTTGAAGATGATAATATAGCACATATTACAAGTGAAGTTGTTGGAGTTTTAGGTTCAAATCAAAAAGATTTTATAATTGAAAACTTAAAACACTCAGAAATATTTAAAGAGAATAATGTACTTTTAAAAGAAAAATTTACTTCAAATAAAGAGTTATTTGAATTTATTTCAAATAGTGAAACAAGTTTTTTTATAAATCTTGAAAATAAAATCTCTAAAAAAAATGAGAAATTTGAAATAAAATTAAAATATTATGAAAATACAAAACTCTATCTTTTATCTTTTTTTAAAATGGATTAACAATGTTAAAAAAATTTGATTTAAAAATATTATATGTTGAAGATGATAAAACATTAAGTGAGCAATTTAAAACTTTTTTTGAAAGAAGATGTAAAACTTTAGTTCTTGCAAATAATGGAAAAGAGGGTTTAGACTTATTTATAAAAGAGTCTCCACATATTGTCATAAGTGATATTCGTATGCCTATTATGGATGGCTTAGAGATGATTAAAGAGATTAGAAAAATAAACAATAAAATACCAATAATAGTAACATCAGCATTTAATGAACAAGATTATTTGCTAGAAGCTATAAACTTAGGAGTTACTAGATATATTTTAAAACCTTTTAACAGAACCATACTAAGAGAAATAGTAGAAGATACAATAAACTATGTAAATTTAACGCTAAATGAGAAAATACATACAGCAGAAATAGAAGCAATCTATGACAATATAAAAGAAAAAACTATTAGAAAAACTATCCATAAAAGATCCACTCACAAATCTATATAACAGACGATATTTTGAAGAAAAAATTGAAAACTACTTAAATATTGCAAAAAGAAGAGATGAGTTATCATGTTTTTTGATGCTCGATATTGATTTTTTCAAACTATATAATGATAACTATGGTCATCAAGAGGGAGATAGGGTTTTAATCAATATTGCAAAAATTATGATTAAAAGTATGAAAAGAGCAGATGAT
>CBFIGT010000146.1:2717-5069 GCA_965662175.1 Arcobacter sp.
AAGAGTTTGCAATACTTTTTTATGCTGATGATTTTGAAAAAGCATTTAATTTTTCTGATAATATTAGAAAAGAGATTGAAGAGTTGCAAATTGAACACAAATACAATGAAGCAAGCAATTATATCACCGTATCTATGGGATTATATATAAATAAAGCAAGTAATAAAATAGATGCAAATAGCTTTTATAAATATGCAGATGATTTACTCTATAAGGCAAAAAATAGTGGTAGAAATAGAATTGTATTTAATAAAGGTGATTATTGAATAAAAAAGTGGAAAATTAAGTGAGGATGTAATAAATTTATTTTATACAAAGTTTGAAGAGTTAATAGGCAAACGAGACCGTTATAAACTCTATACCACTTAATGTGAAGATTAATATTTTATTTATAAAAAAAGTTATACATAAAATAGTAAAACTATTTTATGTATGTAACACTAGAGCTATTTATCTCCTTTAAAGGTTCTAAATCAATGAAAGAATTTATATCAATATTTTTTTTCTCAACTAAATTATTTTCTACTAACCATTTTGCTTGATTATTCATAACTGAGTTTAAAGTAAAAGGTAGAGTTAACTCAAAAATCTGTTTATCTTTTATATACTCTCCATAATTATTTGTTAAATTAAACTGCTTATTTAACATTTCAAAAAATGTACTTTCATTTTTGTTCTTAAATTTCTCAGCATCAAATATGGCATTTAATATAGCTTTTGATACATTTTTATGGCTTTGATGGTAGTTTTTATCTACACTTAAAAGAAAATAGTAGTTAAAACCTACAGGCATAGAGTAATAAACCAATTCATTTTTATACTTTTCTTGAAGATTATAAATATATGGCTCCCAAGCAAAAAGTGCATCAACAGATTTTTTTTCCATAACTTCATATCTTTGCTTTACAGGCACATTTAAGATTTTTACATCATTAAGAGTTAAACCATGTTGATTTAAAAATACACCCGTATAAAACTCAGTAGCTGTACCTATTGATGTACCTATTGTTTTTCCTTTGATATCTTCAGGTTTAAAAATACCACTTGACTTAAAACCTAACATTCCATTTACATTTGCTTCAGAGATAGATGCAAGTATATTAAAACTATCATTTTTAAAACTATTTTTTACAGATACAAATTCAGTGTGAGTTGAGTATTGAGCTTCACCATTTAACATCGTGTCCATAGCAACTTTACCACTTTTATTATATATTAACTCCACATCTAAATTATATTTTTCAAAATAATTTAACTGCTTTGCTAAAATTATCAAAAAACTAGCCTCTCCATTATATACAGCAATTTTTACCTTTTCCATATTTTTATCTTCTACTTTTTCATTTGACATAAAAAATAGAGCATACAAAGCAATAATTATTGCAATAATAAATAAAGAAATTAAAATTTTTTTCATAATTTTCTCCGATTCTTTTTGTTTATATTATCACAAATTTTATTTTAATGATAGTTAATATTATTATTTACAAAAAATTATTTAAATAAAGCGTACTTACAACAATAATATTGAAGTTTATAAAGAGATTAAAGAAAGCTATCATAATGGAAAAATAAAAAACTAGGTGCAACTTTTATTATTACTATTCCTCTAAATAATGAAAATTAATTTACACTAATTGATTTTTCCCATTTTTCTTAGCTTTATATAAATTCTTATCAGCCTCTCCTACTAATTCATCAATACTCATACTCTCTTTTACCTCAGAAATACCAGCACTAAAAGTAACTTTGATACTTTTATTATTTGAGATAGTAATCTTACTATTTGAGATATTTAATAAAATCCTATTAATTATCTCTTTTGCCTCAAGATAAGTAATATTTGCTAATATAATCATAAACTCCTCACCACCAATTCTACCAAAACTATCATATTTTCGAAGAAGAGAGTTGATTTTATTTGATAATGTATATAAAACAATATCTCCATTTTGATGACCATAAGTATCATTAACTTTTTTAAAATCATCAATATCTATTATTACCATACAAAATTTTGTACCAATTCTAAGAAATTTTTCATACTCTTTATTTAACTCTTCATAAACTCTTTTTCGATTATATACTTTTGTCAAATAATCAAAATTTGCACAAAATTCAACTTTTTTTAAAGCCTCTTTTAATTCTTCATTCTTTTTGTCCAAATTGAAATTTATTTTTTCTAATTTCCTAGATAAAATAGAATAGTCATTGACCATAGAAAAATATGATTTTGCATCTTTATGGCTTAGTGCTGATTGAGGTTCAGCTAACATAAGTATAGAATCATCATTTTGATACTCTAAAATAACACGATATGAATGAGGAAGTTCATCAACCCTATCAAAAGCA
>CBFIGT010000147.1:0-5038 GCA_965662175.1 Arcobacter sp.
TTAATTATGATAATTACAAATCTAAGTAAGCCAATAATGATAATTCCTATGATTGGACTTAGTGCAAGAATTGTTTTAGAAGTTTCATAAGCAAACCACATACCTAAAGCACTGCTTGTAGCTGTTCCTGCAACTCCACCTATAATAGCTCCAAATATTGCACCAATTCCAGTGGGTGCTGCACCGCCACCTCCAATCATCGCTCCAATTTTTCCACCATTTTCACTAATTACTTGAAACACTGTTCCTGCACCTGGTACAAAAAGATAAGGAATAGAACTCATAACTGTATGTACAAAACCATTTGTTGAATCTTCTTTAATTTCATTATTTAGTTTCTCTAAAACTTCACTTCGTTTGGTTTTATAAAGTCCACCTATGAACTCTGTTTGCATTTTAGAAACAGGTAAGCCAAGTATTGATAAATATCCCCAATCTCTATATAGTTCGTATTGAAACTTTATAATTCCCTCTAACATTGGAATTTTATCAACACTATTTGCTCCTTGTGAAGCTAAAAGCTCTTTAGTATTTTTATAATTTATATACTTTTCATAGTTTGTTTGATGGTTATAATAGTTTTTTCCACAAGCACTTAAAGAGTACTCTGGATAGTAGTTATTAAGTGGATTATTTGAATTTACTTTACTTAGAATACTTCTATTATAAGAACCGTTACCCCTAAGCTCTCCATTTTTTACTGAATAATAAAGAGTAGAAGTATTATTTTTAATTTTAGAGTTAACATATGCCCATTTTTCATTTAATGGAAATGGTTGATTAGGATCTATTGAATATTGATGTTTACCATTACTATCAAACAATCCATTGTAATTATAGATATTATTCTTACAAATACTCCAAATATTGTTTGAAAAATTAACTAATTTCTCATATTGCTCAAGTCCAGCTACAGTTTGAATAATTTGATCACTTGTTCCAATTCCTGCTTTTTCAATAATTGAATTTATTTCAGCATCAATTATGACTTTTGCTGCATCATTTGCCCAATCTGTAAACATGTAATATCCAGATTTTTCAAACTCTTGATATTGTGTTTTCATAATATTATATTGTGCTACTGTTTGGCCATTTTCATTTTTTATATCTTCATTGTAGCCTGTTGGAAAAAATAGCAGTATCCCTGCAACAATACCAAAAGTATAAGGAGATACTTTTTCATGACTTTGTTTATCTTCAACTTTTGAAGATAAATGAGCAGCTACTTTATTTCCAATTCCCCAAATTCCAAAAAATGATACAAGTAAAATTAGATACATCATTGAAATATCTGATAATCCAGAATAAACTGAAAATATTGTTTCTGCATCAGCTAGAATATACTCTTTATTATCAATAAATTCATTTGAATTATTGTCATAATATTTTGATACAAAGTTATCTTTTAGTTGAAGTTTATTTGTGCTACTTGTCGCTTCATAATCAATAATATCTGTATCACAGTTAATACAGCAGCTGTTAAAAGCTCTGGAATAGTTAAATACTCTTTATTTTGTACATATCTTGTTGATTGATAAATATTATCTATTTTGTCTTGTAGTGGCTGAAATTGATTTTTAACACTATTAATTAAGTTTTTATTATCTTTTTCTGCTTTTTTTAGATCAAGAGCAAATGCTTTTTGTAAATTTGGATAATAAGTATCAAACAAGCCAACTGGATTATATAAATCACCTTTTTTTGCAACCATACAAGTAACTATTCCAGATTGAGCATTAATATTATAAATTGTTGCGGTCCAATCACTACTAATGATATTATTATCTGCAACAAAAGAACAAGTTAAATAATTTCTTATATTCTCTTTAGATATTGTTTCTGGAATCTCCCTAGTAAGTTCATTTTTACTATTAATTACTCCTCTACTAATTAAAGAGCTTAAATCAATATAACCTAGATTATCATGCTTATATTTCTCCATATTACCATTTTTAAAATCTTCCATTGCAACTTTAGGATTAATCTCTGTAAATGGAAAAGAAGATGTTAAAACAATAAGAAAGAGTAAAAATATCTTTTTCATTTTCACTCCTTTGTAAGAGTTTCCTGCGGAAACTCTTTAATAGCTTTTCTATTTTTTCTAACAAAAAAATCTAAAACAATAATAGATATAAAATATATACCTGTGAAATACTTGATAGTTAGATCATAATCAATCAAGAACTTAATGTAAATCTCTTTTGTAGGGTTATGTCCGTAAATGTCAAAGAAAGCATTTAATAAAATATCTTCAAGTAGTAAGTATAAAAAGCACCATAATCCTAAATAAACTAAGATTCTAAAAAATATATTCATATTTCTTAGTCTCCATTTTTGAAGCTTATTCTCTTTTATAAATTGTTTTTTACTTCTCAATTCTACCAGGTACCGATTTACATCAAAATTATAAATAGCTTCATAACTTGCAAGAGCTGTTACAAATAAGATAGATGAATATTTGATAAATAATCCGCAAAATATGATTAAAGTTTGAGCAAATACTGGAATTGAATCATAAGCTCTAATATCAATCATTACTCCAACTTTTTCAATTAAAAACCATAAAGAAACGGTTATTAAGATATAAAAAGAGTATCTGTAAATGAAACTTACAGATTTTAAGCTTTTGTATAAAAATTGACTTTTATCAAAAGTTGTGAGCCACACTAAGGCTAATTTTTGTCCTATATTCATCTTGATTCTCCTTTCTGTTTATATTTTTCAAGTAAAGTATGTGCTTCATCTTTTAAAGATAAGTATTTTGCTTTATTCTCTGCTAACCAATTTTCTTGGTACTTAATTTCATTAGGAATATTTTTATCTCTAAAGTCGATTGGCATATCAGCACTTGTAATACCTATTGGATTTGTTTTTAATAGTTCCTTGTATCTTTCTTGTGACTGTTTTGTTTTAAGTTCTTGGTTCTCTTTGTCTTTTTTTAGATACTCAATAGTTTGTAAAGTTTTTTCATAATCAAGAACAAACTCTATTTTTAATACTTCGGCTTGAATATTTTTTGTTGGATGATTAAAAACTCTAAGTGACTTTAATCCTTGAATGTGTTGAAAAGTTAGGGTAACAAGTACCCCAACTAAAATAACAACTGGAATCCATTTGTTTAAATTTATTTTTTTACTTAACATTAACATTTTGGACTCCTAGTTTATGAATTTGCAAATACAATAAAGGCAATCTTTGAATAAGTGAAAGTTTATTGTTTGTATTGGGATTAATAAGACAATCCTTTACTTTTAAAAATGTTTGAAGTAACTTCTCTGCATTAATACCTGCAAAATAAGGTGTCTTTTTATTTGCAAGTATATTTGCAACTTTTTGAATATTATAATCTAAAGTTTCAATTTCATCTTTGATTGCTCGGTGCTCATCCTTTGTCAAAATACGCATTACCATTTTGAACTCCTACATAAAAAAGTAAAAAAATAAAGATGCTATAGCAGCACCACCAATTAAGCTAAATAAAGATACAGCTATTATGTATTTAGAGTTAATATCATCAACACTGTTTATAAATTTAGTTAGTGTTTTTGTTACATTTGTAGCATTTGTATTAGCAGTTTGAATTGAGTTTAAATCAATACCATTAAATTCATTTATGATTGATTTATTAATATCACCAATTTCATCTTTTAGGCTTTCAGCTAATTCAGTCCTAAATTTATTGAGTTCATCCAAGACTTTATCCTGAATTACATCAGTTCTTAAATTAAGTGAACTTTCAAAAAATTTTATTTTTTCTTCAATTTTCTCATTAAAATCGCCAATAACTTCATTGGTCCTTTCAAAACTTGATTTAATTGATACAAGCTCTTTTAATCTTTCCTTGTGCGATTTATCAATTGCATCCTCATTTTTTTCAACTTCTGTTTGTTGAGATTTTAATTTATTTTCAATACCTTCAGCCTTGCTCAAATAAAATTGAAGTAATTTAATTTGATTATTTAATATTTGCTGTGCTCCATTTAATTGGCTTATCAAACCCTCTTTTACTTTTCCATCTGGCATATTTTGATTAATTAAATTACTTAAAATTTGAGTATTAACAACTGTCATCTCGTTGATTAGCTTCTTAATGTCAACCGTATCAACAACCGATATTTTATTTTTATCTGCACTCATCTTTTCACCTCAAAATTAATTTTTTTGAAAAATTCGACAAAGTCGTAACTGATATCATAAATTCTCATTGCTTCATCAATTGCACTCTCATCACCACTATTAAGTGCTTCTAGCCTATACTGAATCCAATTATTAACAATATATTCAGCATTGATGTAGAAATCTAAAGTTGATTGTTTTGTCTCATTGATTGAATTATCAAGTATAGAGTGAATATCATCATGTACTATCCATTCATCCTTAATATACTTTTGAACTTCCTCAAATCGACTTTTAATCTTAAATTTTGAGTTTCCGAAAAATGCTTGAAATTCCTCATTTACATTGTTAATTACTTTGTTGTAGACCAATGTAGATTGACAACCAAATAGAGAATAAATTAACTCCAATGTTTTTTTAGTAGCATCAAAAACATAAGTACTTCTATTCGTAGGAACTATAAATATAAGATTAAATATTTCATCAAGTCTCATTTTTGCAATATGTTCTAACAATGCTTTAGTCTTTTCTCCACCACCGCCTAAATCTAAAACTTCAACACAATTTGTATCTGCATAAGTTTTTTGAATTTGTACTATTGCATCTTTATATTCTAAAACATCAAATTTTTTATATTTAATTTTGTCACTACTCCATGTGATTTTAGTGTCTGTATCATCACACTCAACAATATTAAATTGTAATTTCTCTTTTGATTTTTCATCTATTATTTCTCTGTATTTAATAATAGTTATAATATTTTGAGCGATAGTACTCTTACCAACTCCACCTTTACCTCCAGTTGTAATGTATAAATCTTTTTTTTGTAACTCTTTCACTTTTATTCCTCGTATAATTTTCATATGAATACATAATCTAGTTTTCAACTAAATAATATATTCTGTTAAGATTGAAGTACTAA